>DQCH01000126.1:7131-7414 GCA_003545155.1 Candidatus Acetothermia bacterium | reverse complement strand
CCGAAGAAACCGATCCGCGCGTGATAGTGCTCATTAAAGCGGCGGTTGACCGCAGCAGAGACCCTTCCAAGGAGTCTTCTCCCCGCCCGCGCGAGGAAGTGTGTCGCTTCAGCGTCCCGGTGATAGGGATGGGCCGGAGTAAGAAGGCCAGTAATCCGCAAGAGACGGTTCCCAAGGAGGTCAGCACGAAGCGGCGGGGTCCAGTTAGGATCACCGTGATGTAACTGCCAGGGCACCGCAACAAATGATTTCAACCGCGGGTCGCCTAAAGGGATCTCGTCGA
>DQCH01000126.1:0-7000 GCA_003545155.1 Candidatus Acetothermia bacterium | reverse complement strand
ACGCTACCTCCCCGGTAGAGTTGGAACAAAAGCCATAGGGACCTATAATCCAGCCATGCGCCTTGGCATTGCTCAGATCAACCCACATGTGGGGCACCTCGATCGAAACCTTGCGGTCATCCTGGCTCGCATCGATGAGGCTCACCGAAAAGGCTGTGACTTGGTTGTCTTCCCGGAGCTTTCTCTATGTGGGTATCTTCCATGCGATCTCTTGTGGCGATCCGGCTTTTTGGAGCGAATGGAGGAGGCGCTTCAAAAAATCGTGCGCGCCTCAAAGGGGATCGGGGTCATCGCCGGTGGTGTCTCCTTCAAGATCCACCGAGAGAGCGCAAACCTCTCCGATCCTTCGTCCCTCCTGGATGGAGCGGCCACTACTCTGTTTAATGCCGCGTTTCTCATCGAAGACGGAAAGCTCCTCGGGCAGGAGGTCAAGCTTCTCCTTCCCTCGTTCGATGTGTATAGCGAGAAACGTTATTTCACCCCCGGTCCAGGAGCGCAGGTCTTCGACTTCCGCGGCACGCGACTGGGGATAAACATCTGCGAGGATTTTTGGGTGGACGACGGCCCAACCGATACCCAGGCGAGCCTGGGGGCGGAGTGGGTGATCAACATCTCCGCATCGCCTTTCTTTGCAGGCAAAGCCGCCATTCGTCGGAGGTTGGCAGCAAAAAGAGCGAAGGAAAACGGGATTACCTTCATCTACGTCAATTGCGTCGGCGGGCAGGATGACATTGTATACGACGGAGGTAGCTTCATCGTAAGTCCCGAGGGTGACCTTCTCTTCCAGGCTCCCTTCTTCACGGAAGGCCTGTTCGTCCTCGACCTAGAAGGACTCGCTCCGGTTCCTCCGCCGCGCGAGGAGGCAATCCCGCTTGTCCACCGTGCGATCCTCCTTGGAATCTGCGACTATGTCCGCAAAAACGGATTCTCGCGTGTAATTGTTGGCCTCTCCGGGGGAGTCGACTCCGCACTGGTCACTGCACTCGCTGTAGAAGCGCTTGGTCCTGATGCGGTCACCTGTGTCTTTCTCCCTAGTGAGATCACCTCGCAGGAGAGCCGCGAGGATGCCCTTGAGGTCGCTCGGCGCTTATCCATAGAGTTTCTTGAGATCCCCATCGAAGGGGTTCATGCTGCATATCGTAGCATCCTTTCACATCCACCAACCGGGTTGACCGAGGAGAATCTACAAGCCAGGACGCGGGGAGTACTCCTCATGGCACTGGCTAACGAACGCAACGCCTTGGTCCTCACCCCGGGGAACAAATCGGAGATCGCTGTGGGATATAACACCCTGTATGGAGACACAGTGGGAGCGCTTGCCCCGATCGCTGATTTGTACAAGACACAGGTCTATCAGCTTGCCGAGGCGATGGGGGATCGGATCCCAAAGAGAGTGGTAAAAAAGGCGCCCACCGCTGAACTGCGGCCGGGCCAACGCGACGAGGACGACCTTCCCCCCTACTCGGTTCTGGATGCCTTGCTTATTGAGTTAATCGAGAAGAACGCCTCGCGCGAGGAACTGATCGCGCATGGCTTTCCCAAAAAGACGGTGGAAGAGATTCTTACCCGCTATTACCGAAGTGAATATAAGCGCCGGCAGCTTCCCCCAGGAATCAAGGTCTCTCTCAAGGCCTTCGGCATCGGTCGGCGGATGCCAATCACTCACGCTTATCGCGACTAACTGGCCCGGTAGGAAAGAAAAAAGCCCCGGTCAAAAGACCGGGGCCATCATGTGTGGTGCAACTATTCGACCTTGATCTCGATCGGCTTCTCCTTCTCCTTGAGCGACTCCTTCATCGGAACCATCACCTTGAGGATTCCATCCTCAAAGTGTGCCTTGATCGCGTTTTTCTCGACCATCGCACCCGGAAGCGGGAAACAGCGCTGGAATCTACCGTACCGGCGACCGATGCGGAAGTAGTTCTCCTCTTTGATCTCCTGTCTCCGCTTCGTCTCCCCGGAGGCGACGAGCCTGTCATCCTCGACCTTGATCTCGATCTCCTCTTTCTTCATGCCCGGAAGCTCAGTCTCAAAGACAAGGTTTTTATCCTTCTCGTAGACGTCGGTCCGGCCAAAGCTCGGGGTGATGTCAAAACCGACTTTATCAAAGTCGCGGAAGAACTCATCGACGAGCCGGGAGAGCCCGGTTCCCCAGAAGAATGGTTCACGCCTCAGTTCTGGAAGTCTCCTGATCATCCTAGTTTCCTCCTTTGATCTTTTTTTAGCAGTCTCGCTGCCTGACTGCTAATTTAGTATAACACCCTGGCTCACGCTTGTCAAGATAAGAGAAGAACGATACACTAGAACCGTGTTAAAGAAAGGTTTTATCGCGTTTATCGTGCTTTACCAGAAAATTGTTTCGCCGCTGTTTCGACCGCGGTGTCGGTTCTATCCAACCTGTTCACAGTACGGGGTGGAAGCGATCTCAAAGCACGGCCCGTTTAAGGGTGGGTACCTTGCACTGCGGCGAATCCTGCGCTGTCATCCGTTTCACCCCGGTGGAATCGACCCGGTGCCGTAGACTCCTTGGTTCTTACCCGTCCGATTGGCTCTCCTCCGCCGGGGTTAGGACATCGTCAGGGAGGTCCGCGCACCACCAATGACTACCGGACGTGATGGCGGGCAGCGTAATGCCATCGGTGTAATGAAGTACCTGGTAGGCAATCTGCTATCTGTCGCCCAGTCCGACTTTGCCCTTTTGGGGGACGTTTTACACACACAACGCTACGCTATCGCGGCCTTCCTTAAACCTCTTTGGTGCTCTGAAAAAACTTGCACCACTCCCTTCAATGCGCGGCCTGTTCGTCATCCCCTTGGCAAGCACGTGTAAAATCGCTATACTGCTTTACATTCTCAAATTAAAGCGGGGGTACAACATGAACAAAGCGGAGTTGGTAGAGAAGCTTGCAAAGAAGACAGGCTTTACAAAAAAGGACGCTCGGAAAGCAGTAGACGGCTTGGTCGGAGTAATCACGAAGTCGCTCGCCGGAAGAAAACCCGTGATCATCACCGGGTTTGGAAAGTTTGAGACCCGGAGGCGAAAGGCAACAACGCGCATTAATCCGCAAACCGGGCAGAAGATGAGGGCTCCGGCAAAGACGGTCCCGGCCTTCAAAGCAGGAAAGAACCTCAAAGAGGCCGTCGCTAAAAAGAAGTAGTAAACGCCTCCAAACGCGATTCCTTTACCGTTTGGCCGGCCAACTACGAACTCCAGGGGGAAGACCTGTTCTTCCCCCTACATTTTCTGTTAATGGAGAAGAGAGTTGTCATACTCTCACCTTCTCGCTTGCCTTAAAGAGATGTCTCCTTCCTTGAACTAAGCAAGCTGGGCATGATCAAGGTTCTACAGCAACAACGCTCCTAGCCGCAACAACTCCTAAACGTAGCAAGACACGACAGCAACGGGTACGCGTAGAGATCTTATCAGATCAATGTGGTACCCCTAAATAGACTCGAACTCCTCCTCCATCCGTTTTACTAGATCGGGATCGGTAAACAGATCGATCGCGGTCATGGCCATTGCTTTGGTGGCGATGAGCATTACCTCCCGCCCGCGCTTCGAGGCTGAGGCTTGCGCGAACTCACGTGAGTGGCCGGCGACCTCCTCGGGGCAGATCTGGATATAGGCATGGATCGCAGGAACAGCGTGGCTGACGTCTCCCATATCGGTTGAACCGAGTCCGGCATCGGCTGGCGGTGGACTGAGAGGCTCACCCAGACTTTCCAGATTTCGCGTGAACGCCTCTCCCATAACACGATTTGGTTTCATCGCCTTGTAGGCGAGCCCCACCGTCTCAAAGGAGAGGGTCGCGCCAGTAGCAAGCTCCGCTCCTTGTGCACAGCGGCGCAGTTTCTCAAGGAGTTCATCGCGGTAGTCATTCTCTTTTGCCCGCACATAGAACGAGGCTGCAGCGTGCTCGGGGATGATGTTTGGCTTGGCACCACCGTCGGTGATGATCCCGTGGATACGCGCCCCATCCTTGATGTGCTGGCGCAAGGCATTTACCCCGTTGAACGTCTGGATAACCGCATCGAGGGCGTTGATCCCCTTCTCCGGTGAGCCAGAGGCGTGAGACGCCTTGCCAGCGAACTCGATCTTGACCTCGGTGATCGCAAGGCTTCCACGGTGGACCACTGTATGGGAAGAGGGGTGGAACATCATCGCGGCGTCGACCTCCTCGAACAGGCCAGCCTCCACCATCTTCACCTTTCCCCCGCCGCCTTCCTCCCCGGGTGTGCCGAAGAAGATGAGCCTGCCAGGAAGTTCCTTCTTGATCGCTCCCACGGCGAGGGCCGCTCCCAGACCGGCGGCGGCGATCAAGTTGTGACCGCAGGCGTGCCCGATCTCCGGCAGAGCGTCGTACTCACCGAGGATTGCCACTGTTGGTCCTTCACTCGCTGCTGGATAGAACGCCTGGATCGCAGTGTCCAAGCCGGCCACGCCGAGCTCAACTGAGAAGCCCGCTTTTTTCAGTTCATCGGCGAGAAGCTTCGAAGCTCTGACCTCCTCAAACTTCAGCTCGGGATGGTCATAGATCTCTTTGCTAACCGCGAGCAGGTGTTCTCTTATTTCATCAACGTGTGCACAAACCTTCCCCTTCCAATCGTTCATCCAGCCTCCTTTATGAAGTCACGGGTCCTAAGATTGTGTCTTGTTTTCTTGCCATGATAGTGGGTTTGCGAGGAAGTTCAACTCCTTTGAGCGCCACGTATGCCGGTGACTGTTCACCAGCACGTTCGATCCGGTATGATGGGAAAGGAAGGGAGGACAAATGCAAATTGGCAGGCTAGAACGCGTTCATTTAGGTGAGTTTCCAACCCCGTTGCAGGAACTTAAGAACCTGCAAAAGCATCTCGATGGCCCGCGGATCTTTATCAAGCGGGACGACCTCGACGGCTTAGGTTTTGGGGGTAATAAGCTAAGAAAACTGGAGTACGCGCTTTTCGAGGCAATAGAGCAATCCGCAACCGCGATCATTACAACGGGCGCTGTCCAGAGTAATCACACCCGGTTGACCACGGCCGCTGCCAACAAATTGGGGTTCAAGACTTACCTTGTGCTCAAGGGAGAAGAACCGAAGATCGCGACAGGGAATCTCCTCCTGGATAAGCTGCTGGGCGCACAGGAGATTCACTATGTACAGGGTCCGAGCAACTCCAACAAGGACGAAATGGCGTCCATGTTGGAGGAGAGGGCCGAGCAACTGGAAAAGGATCTACGGGAGAAGGGAGAATCCCCATACTACATACCAAACGGGTGTAAAGCGATCCACGGCGCCTTGGGTTATTCCACCTGTGTCCTTGAAATAATCACTCAGCTTCGGGCATTAGGCCTGGCTCCTGACTACATCGTGACAGCCAGCGGCACATGCGGTACCCAGACCGGCTTGATCCTTGGATCGGCTCTGTATGCTCAGGGAGAAACACAGGTTTTGGGGATGAGTATCTCCGGGAAAAAGGAAGAACTAGGTAGAAGAATTACCCAAAGCCTGGCTGAGGTTGCGGAGTTTCTCAACCTGAAGCAGAAAATCGGCACGGAGGAAATCACAGTATATGATGACTACATCGGGGAAGCTTATGGGGTGGCTACAGGCGAGATGAAGGAAGCCATCCAGCTAGTCGCTCGAAAGGAAGGGATCATCCTTGATCCCGTCTATACCGGAAAGGCGATGGCCGGTCTGATTGATCTAGTTCTAAAGGGACGATTCGAGAAGGACGACGTTGTCGTGTTCTTGCACACAGGAGGAGTTGCCGGGCTGTTCGCCGAGGGGCAGATCAAAACGTTTCAAGAATAGCTGTGACGCGAGGCTTTGAGCAAAGAAAGGACCTCGGGAATGGGCAACGCGCCCCGCCGATGTCCATCGATCCCTTCCATCGTTTCAGCGGAGAATAAAGCCGAAAGGATCGATTCTTCAACCGCTTCAATCGTGGCTTGAAAGACGGCGTCGATCACGGAGTGCGCGTCGTTTAGTCTTCGTTCCTCGAGAAAGATTCGCTTGGGATCGTGTGACACCTTATTCGCCGTGGTGAATGAGATGACAAACTCCCCGCTTGTGTTATGACAGATCCCCCCGGTCCGGGCGATGCCAAAGCTCGCCCGCTTGGCGATCCGTATCAGTTGACGATGCGAGAGGGGAATATCAGTAGCGATCACGATGACGATTGAACCTTGCTCATGCTCGCCGGTCCCGCGTTCGCAATCGCGTAGAACGAGGCCAATCGGAACACCCTTGATTACCAATTCTTCCCGACGTCCGAAATTGGGAAGGGAGAGGACACCGAGGGTATAGTCCTCCCTGCCCAGGCGAACGATTCGTGAGGCACTTCCGATCCCGCTCTTGAACTCAAATGCGGAGACACCGACCCCCGCTCCGACTACGCCCTCTTCCACCGGCTTCTCAGAAACGCTGTCGAGTGCGTGAAAGACATGCTCTTTTTCAACATGCCGCCCCTGGATATCGTTCAGATATGAATCGTTACACTCCGCGATGACTGGATTGAGCGAGGTGATCGGGCATTCCGGAAGCTGATAGTGCTCAAGAGCCCACGAGACCAGGGCGTCGCTCACCTTCCCCACGCTGAGGGTGTTGGTCAACAGGATTGGGGTCTCGATCGTGCCGAGCTCGTTGATCTGCGGGAGACCGACTGTCTTCCCGAACCCGTTGATCGTCACCGCAGCGGCCTTGACCTTTTCGTAAAAGACGTTACCCGGATGAGGAATAATCGTGGTGACACCGGTGCGAACGTCGCTCCCATCGATCAACGTCGTATGCCCAACCATTACGCCATCGACATCAGTGAGGCTGTTCGTTGCACCGGGAGCCATCCGCCCGACTCGGACCCCATGCTCCATTAACAGCCTAGACATCTCGATCCTGCGGGTTTATTTCCCTGGCCCGCTGAACCGCCAAGCGAGCGAGGGTCGAGAGCGGATCAAAGAGGGGACAGGGAAGATCTCCTTCTTTGACCACGAGGGAGAGTTCTGTGCAGCCAAGAATGA
>DQCH01000138.1:344-6357 GCA_003545155.1 Candidatus Acetothermia bacterium | reverse complement strand
GGAAACTCATAACAACTGCGGCAAGTGATGTATTCACCGGTAGCGTTCCTAACCCTCGCTGGGGATGGGGAAAGGTTGCTGCCGAGACGGTAGTGGCCGCGGTTGAACCACCGCAGGACGACGGGGAAAAGGAAATACCTGTGATCACGGTCGGTGAGAATCCGGTACACGACCGCGCGCTCTTCACCTACGAGCTTCCAACAGGGATTACGGAGGCTACTCTTTATATCTACAACATTGCAGGGAGGCCTCTGTTTAAGGTAGCGCTTGCCCCGGGGGCAAACGAATACGAGTGGAATCTTGCAAGCGACCGCGGCGACCCGTTGGCAAGCGGTCTCTACCTCTACGTCCTTGTTACCGATACCGGCCGTTCCCGGGTGGGAAGGTTGGTGATAAAGCGGTGAAACGGGCGTGGGTACTTGCATTGCTAGGGGTTATCTTCATTGCTGTGGCTGACTGCGGGGCGGATTTTTCAAATGTGGCAGCGCTCTTCCAGTTGGGAACAGGAGGGCGTCCTTTGGGGATGGGTGGAGGGTTTCTTGCCCTGGCGGATGACGAGAATGCGGCCTTCTATAACCCAGCTGGCTTGGGATGGATCGAGCGGATTGGCGTAACCTCGCTCCTTGCACGGCAGTTCGAGGCGGTGACCTACGGAACGCTCGGTCTTACACTCCCGTATTTCGGTGTTACCGTGCTCCAGATTGACTCGGGGTGGATCACAAACGCGGATGATGGGTTTCACTACGTGAGCCAGGGTGGGGTGATCGCCTCTGGCTTCTCCATCGGTCCCTTGGGCGTTGGAGTGAGGTGGAAGCTCTATCGGGTGCGAGAACCATACACCGCCGAAGGGTGGGCACTCGATCCAGCAATACTCATGGTCACTGATATCGTACGGGTGGGGTTCTTGGTCGAGAACCTCTACTCGCAAGCGATTACCTTCGAGGGCGGGCACACAGAGGAGTGGGAGACGGGGATGCGGGTTGGCGCGGCAATGACCCTGAGACCATCTGAGGAAGTTCGTTGGAATGCGATCTTTGAGGCCTCTGGCCTCTTCTCGACCAACCCGAGCGTAGCAGGCGGGTTCGAGGCGTGGGTTGGTGGGCTTGCCGCGCGCGTTGGCTATGACGGTTTCGGTGCTACCTTCGGGTTGACAGTGCAGTTTGCCAACTTTCAGGTTGACTGGGCCTACGCCACCCGCCTCGATCTTGCGGCGGGTCACCGCATCTCGCTCACTTTCCGGTTCTAATAAAAGGAGGCGAAAGTGCTTGCGCAAGCGAACGTGAAGGGAAGCACAGCGAAAGTATTCGTGCTGACAATCATAGCGTTGTGCCTTTTTCTGGTTGACCTTCCTGTCCTTTCAGAGGAGGACGAGGCCTTTCGTGCCGATATTAACGGCCAGAAGACCTGGAGCTTGCGCTACGGCCTCGGCGACCCACAAGGGTTGGCTCAAGCAGGTGTTGCAGCGTATCAACTCATCCTCGATCAGTCGCTCGCGGTCGACATCACTGCCGAAGCCCTCTCCATCCTCACTATCAACGCTCACTTCAACGATCAGGAGCCGACGAGCATGCAGTCGCTTAAAGTGAACCTCGATGCTGGTGACCTCAAAGGAGTCTTTGGAGACTTCTCCATCAGTGGGAAGGAAGTGTTTGCCGTTTACAACAAGAAACTCAAAGGGGCTCGCCTTGATTATCAAATGGGGGAGGCGCGACTGACCGGGATCCTCTCCCAGATCGAGGGGATCTCGGAGTCGAGGACTTTCGTTGGTCGCACGGCACATGAGGGGGTTCTCTTCTCCGCTTCGCCACCCGGGCAACCCTGGCTCCACCAGCCATATCTACGAAACATCGATGGGCTCTACCACTATGAACTAGAAGAGCCATTTGTGGAGGACTTCTCTCTGGTCAGTCTTGCCTTCGATCCTTCAGAACCGTTGCGGGGACTCCTCACCACCTACAACCTTGCCTACCTGTTCGATCTAGTCGCTGCTTCTCCCTCCGAAGAGCTGTCAGGGGGGAGTTTCATCGTCGTCAGCGACACAAAGGATGTCCTTCTCTTAAGAAGCGAACCAGCAACCTTCCTCCGCGAGCGGTTGAAGGACTATATCAAGGCTTACAATAACGAGGATGAACTCACCGAAGAGCAGAAGAAGCGCTACCCTTTCAACATCGGGACCGACTACGAACTGGCCTTTCTTGAGCAGCTTGCGGTCTTTGTTTCTCTGGTTGTCGATGGGCAGGACTACCCTCTCATTGAGGGGGGGCGCCGTCGCTACTACGATCTTCGGCGAACGAACCTGAAAGAGGACTCGCTGATGGTAGAGGTGAGTGTGGCCGGAGGAACCTTCCGGCCGATTACTGACCCAGATTTCGCCGATTATCGGACGGTCCTTTACCTGAATGAAGGGATCATCGAGCTAGATTTTCCCGCGAGCTTTTTTGTGGGGAGCGACAGCGCGGTGCGCGTATCGTTCGATTACGCCATCTCGGGGGATACGTTTATGCTTGGGCTGTCGCTTGTGCCAGGAAGTGAAAAAGTTTATCTCAACGGGACGCTCCTTGAACGCGACGTCGACTACTCGATCGACTACGAGATCGGTGCATTGACCCTGTTTGTAGAGGTGGGAGATGAAGATACAATTCGCATCGATTATGAGCGCTTTCGTGGTGGCCTGGGGGGCTTCGCTGAATACCCACGTGACTTCTATGGGGTGAGCTTCGGTCTCCCTCTTTTCGATGTGCTCACACTCGAGTTCAGCCTCCTACAGGCAGCAGATAGTCCGACCCCGCTTGTAGACCCTGATAAGGCACGCACTATGCCCAACACCCATACTGTCTCCGGCGTTGTTGGCTCGGTGCAGCTAGAGGGTTTCACTGCCGAGTTCACGCTCGGTTACAACTATGACCGGTTCCCGTTTGATGACAACCTTCGGATCGAGCTTCCTAACGAAGTGACTGCAATCCTCGCCCTTCCGGATTACACTTTCGTTGGACACTTAGGCGGGATCAGCGTGTACCACGGCGGAAAGTGGAGTGGGTATAACACCGCGGACGGTCTTGCGGGAAACCGCATCTACGATATCGTAAGCGACGAAGAGCGCATCTTTATAGCCACCGGTTCTGGGTTGACAGTTCTTACCCTGGAGGGAGAGGCACCGTTGGCCCATGTAGGGAACTGGCGTCGTTATTACGTGGAGGACGGTCTTCCTCATGCTTCTATTCATGCCCTGGCGCTCATCGATGGAACCTTGTGGGTGGGGACAGAGGAAGGACTTGCATCAGTGAAGGTTGCGGAAATAGACACCCCTGCGAGCTGGAAGGTCTATGTTGATAAACTGTTCACCAAAATAGGGAACATCCACGCTCTGGCCGGAGATGGAAAGACCCTATACGTGGGGACGGAGCGTGGCCTGTTTGTCTTTGACGAATTAAATGAGACACTGACCGAACTTCCCGGAACGCAGGGTCTTAAGGTCAGCGATCTCCTCTTTGTGGATCGGACTCTATACATGGCGTCCGAGCTTGGGCTGCGCGCCTTTCACGACGGGATAGGAACAGGCTGGCTCGTCTTTGGGAAGGCGGTTCACTCACTTGCATCTATCGACGGCGAACTATTGTATGGATGCGAAAGTGGCCTCTTCCGCATCTCTTCTGATGAGCCCATCCTCGCTGACTGGGAGGTAACCGGTCTCGCTAGCACCCCGGAGGGAACGCTGTGGGCGGGGAGTCGGGCCGATCTCGATTACCGGTTGATGGTCTGGGAGATAGACGAAGTTATTACACCCTTTGCTAACGCACTGACCGAAATCGACGGACGCGACCGCTTCCGATTCACGGACATTTCCGCCGAAGATCACACCGACCGCGGGTTGCTCGGGCGGGTCAGCTTCCAGCGTGACATGGGGCGATTCACCCTCTCAGGGAGCTTCGAGAGTATCTCTCCAGCTTTCACCTCGATCGGTCGGCTCGGCCGAAGTGACTCGACAGGTTGGGACCTCTCCGGGACAGCTCACCCGACCGATGATATCAAGCTGACCGCTTCCCACAGCTATCACTTGATTGATCAGGGGAGCGACCGCGGGAGAAGCACGATGGAAAACAACGTTTCTTTTGCCTGGGATTTCGGACCCCATCTCGGCTTCTCTTTGAAGCACGGAGTGGTGAACGATGACCGGATTCACAAAGGGTTCGATGAGGGGAAGCTATCCTATGAAGTCAACCTGCGAGATAAGCTATTCGATGAGAGACTTGATCTTTCCCTGCACTGGGATGAGGCGCTAAGTGGGGATTTTCTCCTCGGGACCCTCCGCCGCGATAATCGGTTGGGGGTAAAGGGGGTTTGTCAACTGTGGCCAGATCTCTCTATCTCGGCGAGTTGGGGACGTCCGATGGCCTTTGCCACCGGTGAGCCGACCGGTAGCGAGAAATGGGGACTATCGGCCGATTGGTCGCATCGCTTCGACGTTGTGAACGCCAGTGCAGACTACACCCTCTCCGCTGGTCGTTCCCTTCCTTTAGGGACCTTCCGCACTACTCAGACAGTGAAACTCGACCTGCGCATTGAACACTTCAACATCAGCGAGTTTCAGCTGACACCGAGCCTTGACCTGAGCCTTGAGGATAAGGAAGGGATCATCTCTTTAAGTGGACGGGGAACACTATACAGCACATTCGATATGTTCTCTACGCGTGTGACATTTAGCGAAGAGGTCTCTGGCTTGGGAGAGCCGCGACAGCAGCGACGCGATCGGTTCTCACTGAACTTTGGCTACAACGGCTTCCCAGACCTGAAGCCGACCCTTATCTACGCGCAGAACTCAAGCGCAGTAATCTACTTAGGCGAGGCGCGTCCGACGCTTAATCGTACCCTCACCGGTCGGCTCTCCTGGATCCCTCAAGACGGTCCCCGAGACACCCTGTCGATCTCGCTGCGTAGTGTCACGCGAGACGGCGAGAATACGATCACTGCTATCTTTCGCAACTCCTTCTCGTATGCTATTACTGACGCGATCTCCTCTCAGGTCGATCTTGACGGGCACTATGCGGCTTCCGAAGAGGGGCTTGATGATCTCGACCTCAGTCTGAGAGGAGACGTTAATCTCACTCTCTCCGAGACTTGGCGAGCCTCTCTTGGGGCCTCTTACTTCACCGGGACAAAGAGTAGCGGCGGACTCTACCATAGCCTCTTGCTTGAAGTGTTCATTGCCGCGATGTTCTAATAGAGCACTCGCGGCAGATCCACCTGCCCGACAGGTAAATCTCTTCTGATCGTTTACAAGGAGAGGAAAGGACAAAGTGCGGATGAATACAGCCAAGGATGATCGCTATTTTTGCCAACGTATTCTCTCTGAGATCGGGGAGAAAGGACAGCGACGATTGGCCGGGGCGAGCGTCCTTATCGCCGGTTGTGGCGCCCTGGGGTCAAACAGCGCCGAAACGATCGCCAGCGCCGGTATTGGACGGATAACCCTTGTCGATCATGACCGAGTTGAGTTGAGCAACCTGCAACGGCAGGTATTGATGACGGAGGACGACGTGGGGCGGCCCAAGGCAAAGGTAGTGGCGGAGCTCCTTGGGAAGATCAACTCTCAGATTGAGATTGGCTACGAGATCACGCGCGTGGACAAAGAGAACGTTGAGCGGTTGGTTAGGAACATCGATCTTGTGTTGGATGGTTTTGATAACCTTCCTTCTCGCTACCTGTTAAATGATGCCTGCGTCAAGCACGCGATCCCGTGGGTGTTCGCGACGGTTGCCGGGACCTATGGGATAACGATGCCGATCCTCCCTGGGCAGGGACCGTGCCTGCGTTGCCTCTTACCGGATCCTGCACCAGAAGAGGTGGTTCTTACCGCGCGGAACGCCGGGTTGATCAACACGATCGCCAGGGCGATCGCGGCGATACAGACTACCCAGGCAATGAGAATCCTCCTTGGATCGCCCGATTACCCTGTAAAACTCGTCACCTACGATATCTGGCAAGCGAGTTTCAGTGCACAAGAAATCCTGCGAAA
>DQCH01000138.1:0-217 GCA_003545155.1 Candidatus Acetothermia bacterium | reverse complement strand
AGACGCGTCTTCAAGCCATCAAGGAAGCGGATGTTGCGGCCGTTAAGAAGGATGTTGATGTAGCCGTCGGCGAGGCCTGTCTCTAGCTTCTCGTGAAGCGCTGGAATGCGGCGGTGAAGCACCACGAGAAGGTCGGCGACCGTTGTCCCAAGCGGAAGCGAAACGGTTATGGCAGAGGAGGGGGCAAGCTCACGCAACCCGCCGAAGGCCTTCACCG
>DQCH01000043.1:1327-2613 GCA_003545155.1 Candidatus Acetothermia bacterium | reverse complement strand
CTCGCTGGCCGGTCGATCAAGCGAGAAAGCTCTCCTGGATGTGGAGTGAGGACGGCACGGCCGGCTACTTCTTTCAAGAGTTTCAACTGCGACTTAAGTGGGTAGAGCCCGTCGGCATCGAGGACAACTGGAACCTTAACACGTTTCAGGAGCTCAACTACAACCTGTCCCACTGCCTTATGGCGTGACAGACCCGGTCCGACTGCCAGGACGTCGGCACGCTCCAAAGCGGGGCTGACCGTCTCAAGCGCCGACTCACTGAGGTGTCCCTCCTCATCGGGTAAGGGGAGGGTGATTGCCTCGGTCAGGGTGGTCTCGAGGATCGGATTGAGCGCTTTCGGGGCGGCGAGAGTGACGAGGCCCGCCCCGGTGCGCAGCGCGCCTTGGCAACAGAGGATCGCTGCCCCGCTCATTCCGATCGAGCCGGCGATCACGAGAACCCGTCCAAACGTTCCTTTATGTCCAGCAGGAGGTCGTGGAGGGAGCTTATCCCTTACCCAGTCTTTGTCAACCACGCGCGCCAGGGGGGTTACCGTCTCGGTCAACCGGCGCGGATAGCCGACCCCTACCACTTCGATCTGGCCACAGAGGCTCCGAGCGGGGTAGAGGAGGTGGGCTGGCTTGTAGGCGGCCATACATACGGTAAGATCAGCGCGTACCGCGCTGCCCAATAGGTTTCCGCTATCGGAGGGAAGGCCCGAGGGAAGGTCTATTGCCACACGCTTCACCGGAGCTTGATTGATCGCCTGTACCGCCTGCGCATACCTTCCCTTTAGGGGGCGGTCGACCCCGATCCCGACCAGCCCGTCCACTGCACAGTCTGCCCATAAAAGCGCTTCCTTGAGCTTTGTAAGTTCTTCTGGTAATGCTTTCAAAATGCCCGGAGCGACAGCAGCAAGCAGCTCGGCCTTCTCTTGCGACACTGGGGAAAGGTCCTTGAATGAGGAAAGGGTAAACGCGCGTACCTTTATTCCCGCCTCATGCAGCCTGCGTGCGGCAACCAGGGCATCCCCGCCGTTTCCTCCCTTCCCTGCCACAACTGCCACCCGGCTGACCGCCAACCGGTGCAGTATAACATCCGCCGCTGCCTGACCAGCGTTCTCCATCAGTACCTCGGTGGCTAGTCCTTCCTTGGCTGCCAGCCGATCAAGCTCCCTGATTTGCGCCCCTGTTAATACATCCATCCTCCCTCCCCTTTTCCCTTACCAGTTAAAAGGTGAAACCAGGGTACCAAGCTTATTGGGTGGGTACAAGAAAACTTCATTTAAGTCCACTTTTGCTCAAGA
>DQCH01000043.1:902-1297 GCA_003545155.1 Candidatus Acetothermia bacterium | reverse complement strand
CGGAACCACGCCATCTGCCGGCGGACCAGCTCCCACGTGTTGTGCACAATCGTCTCTTTAAGTTCCTCTTCTGAAATCTCCCCTTTGAGGAAGGCGAACGTCTCGCGTACCCCGATCGTCCGATAGGCTTGGTTATCCTCGCAAAGCCCTTCGTGACGCAACCGTTTGACTTCAGCGACAAGGCCTCTTTTGAGCATTCTATTGACCCGTGCGGCGATCGCCACGCGGTGATCCGCCCTTTGGCGTTTAAGCCCAAAGATCACAAATAGATAAGGAAGGGGGCTTGTCTCCTGTTGCAGTACGCTGATCGGCTGGCCGGTGATCTGGTAAACCTCTAGTGCTCGTATAATTCGCAGACGGTCGTTCTGATGGATATTTAAAGCTGCAGTTGGGTC
>DQCH01000043.1:0-815 GCA_003545155.1 Candidatus Acetothermia bacterium | reverse complement strand
AAAGGCCATGGCATCATAGCTTCCGTCGATGTCGACGATGTCAATCAAGTGGTGGGGGACCCCGCGTCGGGAAGTCGGGAGTGGCTTATCGGTAGCGATGTCAAGGCCGCGAAAGAAAGCGCGCGAGTCGGCGGAGATTACCTCCCCGTTTAACCGAAGTGCCACCTCGATCGCCACCGCGCTCTTTCCGACCGCGGTCGGGCCGAGGATTACTACAACTGGTCCCTTTAAGGAGACCTCGGACGAAAGGGGTGTGCCCACTGAGGCTAGTCCTCTCCCAGTAGAAGCTCGCGGAAACGCTTCAGTTCAGCGCGGCGGGAGGGATGCTTCAACTTCTCGATTGCCTTTATCTCGATCTGCCTGACCCGCTCACGGGTGATGTTAAACTTAAGAGACACGTCCTTCAGGGTGCGTGGGTGGTCATCGTCAAGGCCGTAGCGGAGTTTCAGGATTTCGCGTTCCCGCTCGTCAAGTTGGTCTAAGGCGCGATTCAACTGCTCCTTTAGGAACATGCGGAACGTCTCCTTGGTCGGTGAAGGGGAGGAGGGATCCTCGATGAAATCTCCGAGGGTGTCTTCGTCTTCATCACCGATCGGACGCTCCAGCGAGGCAGTGTACTGGGAGACGTTCTCCACCTTTTTAATCTTGTCGATCGACATTCCAGTCGCCTGAGAGAGGTCCTCCAGGGTTGGGGCGGCACCGTGCGCTTGGATAAACTCGCGCTTGATCCGGTTTAACTCGCGCACTGTCTCGATCATGTGCACAGGGACGCGGATCGTGCGTGATTGATCGGCAATCGCGCGGGTGATTGCCTG
>DQCH01000060.1 GCA_003545155.1 Candidatus Acetothermia bacterium | reverse complement strand
TGCTTTGTGGGACATTCCGGCTCCGGCAAAACAACCCTCGCCACTTCGCTATTGAAGAAAGGCGGCATTAAAGACCAGATCACGTTTGACACCTCCCAAGAGGAGAAGGATCGGGGATACTCGATCGATATGGGGTTTGGTTCCTACGTGGTCAAGGGAACACGGATTACCCTGTTAGATACCCCAGGTGGAGACGAGTTTGTGGAGGAGATGTACAAGGCGGTTCCTGTCGCTGATCTTTGCCTAATCGTGGTGAATGGAGAGAAAGGGGTTGAGGTTGCCACCGAGCGAGCGTGGGAACTCACAGGGGCGGCGCAGCGTCCGACCGCCGTCTTCGTTAACCAGCTCGATAAGGAGAACGCCGATTTCGATGGGATTCTCTCCTCATTGGGCGATCACTTCCAGGGTAAGTTTGTCCCGCTGCATCTCCCGATTGTGGAGGGTGGTGTCTTTGCTGGAGTAGTGGATGTACTGGCAAACAGGGCTATTTACTTTTCTGATAAGTCAAAGAAGGAGATCCCTTCTGACTTACAGGGTGCCGTTGCCCAATGGCGAAACTTTTTGTTAGAGGAAGTCTCTACGCTTGATGACGAGTTAATGATGAAGTTCCTCGAGGAGGAGGAGATCACCCCTGCTGAGCTTACCGGCGGGCTGTCTAAGGGCATCTCTGAAGGAGCATTAATCCCAGTCCTCTGTGGTTCGGCTGCGGAGGAAAAAGGGCTTGATCTATTGATGGACTCCTTTGTCAACTTAGCCTCTGCCCCCGCACAAGAAGCCGATGCTCCATGCACCGCTGTCGTCTTTAACTTGGCCAGTGATCCCTATCTTGGTCTCCTTACCTACGTGCGTGTCCTTCAGGGGACGCTCAAGGAAGGAGGGACGTACTTTAATCTTTCCTCTGGACATAAGGTGGAAGTTCGCGACCTGTACGCCTTTGAAGGGACAAAGCAGAAGCGCGTCTTACAAGCAGAAAGCGGGGCGATCGTTGCCATTGGCAAGGCGGAGGATCTCCCCTTAGGGGTTACCTTGGCCGCACAGTCGGATGCCGAGCCGTTCTTGATGCCCGAGTTCCCCAAACCGGTCTATTCCCGCACGATCCTTCCCAAGAGTCAGTCCGATGTGGAGAAGATGAGCACCGCACTGAAGGAGCTCGCCTCGACTAAGGCCACTGTGCGTGTGGAGCGAGACCCGGTCACGAAAGAGATGATCCTGTGGGGGATGGGTGATGTCCATCTCTCGGTCTTCATCGATCGGCTGAAGAACCGTTACAACGTCTCGCTTAAGACGCGTCGCCCGCGTATTCCCTATAAGGAGACAATTCGGAAGAAGGCAACTGCCAAGTACCGGCATAAGAAGCAGACTGGTGGTCGCGGTCAGTTCGGCGAGGTCTACCTACGGATTGAGCCACTTTCCCAAGGCGAAGGGTTCAAGTTCATCGACAAGATTAAGGGTGCGTCGATCCCCGGACAATACATTCCTGGGGTACAGAAGGGAGTCATTGAGGCAATGGAGGAGGGAAACCTGGCAAAGTATCCGGTTACCGACGTTACGGTGGCGGTATATGATGGGAGTTTTCACCCAGTTGACTCCTCTGAGCTGGCGTTTAAGTTGGCCGCACGGAACGCCTTCCGGATGGCGTTTGACCAAGCAAGCCCCTGCCTTCTCGAACCAGTGATGGACCTGGAAGTGCGCGTTCCGGATGATCACACCGGAGACATCGTCAGTGATTTAAATGGGCGTCGTGGTCGGATCCTTGGGATGGAGCCCTCCGGTCGGATCACGACGGTGCACGCTGAGGTTCCTCTAGCCGAATTGCAGAGCTACGCGCTTGACCTCAAGTCTCTTACCCAAGGGCGGGCAACTTTTCAGATGCACTTTTTGAAGTATCAGCATGTCCCTGCAAACTTGCAGGAGCAGATAATCGTTTTGTCCAAAGAAGCCGAATGAACGTTGGACGGTACATGCACCCGGATCCGGTCACGGTTTTGGCTGATGCCCCACTGAGCCGGGCCAAACAGGTAATGGAGGAGAATGGTTTCGGCCTCCTTTTAATCACAACTGCCGAGGGCGCTCTTAAGGGATTTATCACCAAAGGGGCGTTAAAAGAGGTGACCGACTGGGAGGTTCCGGTTGAGAAGGTCTGTTTCGAGGCCCGCTTTGCTGTCTCCCCTAACGATACTCTGGAAAAGGCAGCCCTCATCCTCCTCGGGAACCAGTTGGTTCTCCTTCCGGTAGTCAATGATGGCCGCTTGGTCGGAGTCATTACCCAGAGTGAGATCCTTCGCGCTCTTGCCCGCGCTCTTGGGATCGGCCTTGAGGGGACACGGCTCACTGTAAAGGTGCGCCATGACACCGACGATCTGTATAAGGTTTTTGAAATCCTACAGAAAAATGATGTACATATCGTCAGTATGATTCAGGGCGAAAGGGATGAGGCGTATTGTCAAATAATCCTGCGCACGCAGGGGATCGCGGATAAAGAGGGACTGCGCACCGAGCTCGAGGCGGCGTTGCGCAACGAGGAATGAAAGAAGTTTCCCTCACTACTCACCGCAGGACTGAGTTTATCAATATCATCAGCCTTGTTCAGGACGTACTTGCTCGGGCGGGCGCAGGTGCGGGGATCTGTTTTATCTACTGTCCTCACACCACCGCGGGTCTGATGATCAACGAGCGGGCCGATCCGGCGGTGGTGCACGACATCGGCTCGTTCCTGGAGGAGTGTGTCTTGGAGAACCTGGACCCATGCGGAAGGCAATTCCCCTGCTCATGTCAAAGCTGCCCTGATCGGGGGGTCTGTACAGGTTGTCTTCGAAGAAGGGAAACTCCTTTTGGGAAGGTGGCAGGGGATCTTCCTTGCCGAGTTTGACGGCCCACGAAAGAGGAAGATCTGGCTTGCCATCGCATCTTGACAGTGCTGAGCCCCTCCGTTAAAATAAACCACTGATTGGGTCAGATGCCAGCGTAGCTCAATTGGCAGAGCAACTGATTTGTAATCAGTAGGTCCGCGGTTCTAAAAAAGCGCACCTTGATGGTGCGTTTTTTTTGTTTTAAATTTACTATTTA
>DQCH01000112.1 GCA_003545155.1 Candidatus Acetothermia bacterium | reverse complement strand
GTTAAACTGTTAAGAGATGCTCCCGCGTAAGCAAACTCGATTAATAATTGGCAAGTTGGACCGCGGTCTTTTTGAACTCTTAGAAAGCAAGAAGACCAGGAAAAGAATCGACTTCTTGCTTCCTTATATCAAGAACTACGGTCTTGTCTCTCCTCGGTGGATTCCTGGTTTCCTTACTTAAAGATTGTAAGGAAGCTTAACGTCTAGCTACCCACTCAAAACAGAGAGGAGCCTCTGTTACAGGGTGATCTCTTTCGGCCGCTGTGCAGTATGCGGGTGCTCTGGTCCGGGATAGACCTTGAGCTTACGGAGCATGCGACGACCGAGGGTGGTCTTGGGAAGCATGCGGCGCACGGCTTCCCGCACTGGGAGCGTTGGCCTCTTCTCAATAAGCCGGCGGTAGGGAATCTCCTTTAGGCCACCGATATAACCGCTGTGACGCCGGTAGAGCTTCTGGTCCCACTTGTTCCCTGACAGGTCAATCTTGGCGGCGTTGATTACCACCACGTAGTCACCCGTGTCGACATGGGGAGTGTAGATAGGCTTACGTTTTCCCTGCAAGATCATAGCGATCTTACTCGCCAGACGCCCGAGGCGCTTTCCCTCAGCGTTAACTAGGTACCAGTCTCGGTTCCAGCTCTTCCCGATCTCCTCATTCTTTGCCACAAAGCTCCGTTGCATCATCTTGCTCCTTATTTGTCGAGAGGGTGATTATAGCAAGCGCCTTCGTGACTGTCAAAGCTAGGTTACAATCGTCTCCTCCGGGGCTGGACCGACCGAGACAAGCCCTATCGGCACGCCTACCTCTTGTGTGACCACTTCCAAGTAATCTCGAGCCGCCTGGGGGAGTTCCTCAAGTTTGCGAACGTTTCCGATCTCCTCATCCCAACCAGGGAAGGTCTCATAGATTGGCTCACAGAGGGCTAGCTCTTCCCCCCTGCCGTGGGGAAAATCCGTGATCTTGCTTCCTCGCAAGCGATATGCCCGGCAGACTTTGATCTCCGCCATTCCTGAGAGGACATCAAGCTTGGTGATGTCGAGCCTGGTAGGATCGTTCAGGGCGGCGGCGTGCCGCAGGGCAACCAGGTCGAGCCAACCGCAGCGTCGCGGCCTACCGGTGGTGACTCCAAACTCTCCACCCTGCTCACGTAACTGCTTTCCCCCTTCTTCATCGGCAAGTTCAGTGGGAAAGGGGCCCTCACCCACACGCGTTGTGTAAGCCTTTACCACCCCGATGCGCTGCTCGACCTGGGGGAAAGGAATTCCAATGGCATTTCCCAACCCGGCCAATGTAGTGGAGGAAGAGGTAACATAGGGATAGGTCCCGAAATCGAGATCGAGGAGGGCTCCCTGTGCCCCTTCAAATATGACCTTCCCCTCCTTGAGAGCCAACCTGATTGCCGCAGAAGCATCAGTGATCGATTCCAGGAACGGCTGCGAGGCAGCCAACAAGGTCTCGGAAAGACTCTCAACCGAGAGGGAGGCGATCTCCGATGAAGCCGGCCACATTCGCTTCAGAAGATCAAGCCGGTGGCTCAGCTTATCGCACAACCGCTGTGGGTGCAACAGATCCCCGGCGCGGATTCCCACACGGGCTGCCTTGTCTCGGTAAGCAGTTCCAATCCCCCGACGCGTTGTTCCGATGCGCGCACCGCTCCCCTCAAGCTCCTCCAGAATTCGGTGATAGGGGAGGATGAGATGTGCGCTTTCGCTTACAAGAAGCTGTGGTTCTCGCCCCAAATGATGAGATATCGCCTCATACTCCTCCCGCAGGACCCACATGTCGACCACCATCCCACTCGCCAGCACACAACAAGTATCTGAATAGAATGCCCCTGCAGGAATCTGGTGCGTCCCGAACTTCACCCCGCGGTCGATCATGGTGTGGCCAGCGTTCGGGCCACCGTTGAAACGCACAACCATATCAGCCTGTTTCGCCAGAAGATGGGTGATCTTCCCCTTCCCCTCATCTCCCCACTGCATCCCCAAAACCGCCGTCGCCATTTTCCCCTCCTTCACGCTCCTTTAGGGTAGGTAGTCCGTGATAATCCAAACACAACCGCATCACCTTCGATCTTTACTTTCTGTTGCAACTCGTAGTCCCCTGCAAGGGTGGGTTTCACCTCAAGTGCGAGAACCTCGGCCGCGATCGTCTCGCGGTTTTTCGCGAGAACTTCCCCAAGGGGCGAATCGGCCCGGTAGCCGAGCACGATTCGGTCGGTCACCTCGAAGCCTGCCTCTTTGCGTAGAAGCTGAATGCTGTGAACAAGCTCGCGCACGAGCCCCTTCTCACGTAGCGTCTCATCGAGGTTTGTATCGAGGAGCAGGCGCAAGGCTCCCTCTTCCACAAGTACGAAACCTTTGGAAAGGACCGCTTGGAAGGAGATATCCTCCTTCTTAATCTCCACCGGCTTTCCGTCGACCTTGACTTTTACGCTGCCGGAAGCCAACGCTTCACGAGCATCCGCCGCCGTTTTGCTCTTGATCCACTCAGCCGCCTGTTGAGCCAACGGGCCCAGGCGGGGGCCGAGGGTGCGTAAGTTGGGGGCGGGCACCTCGTGGAAGTAGGGCTGAAGAGTCGAGACAATCTCCACCGCGGCCACGTTCAGTTCCGTTTTAACCAGAGTTAGAACCCCTTCAGAGAGGACGCAACCCTCCGCCTCGGAAGCCACTTCAACAATGGCACGAGAAAGAGGCTGACGGACCTTAACCTGCGCCTGGTTGCGCGCTTGGTGCCCAAGCGAAGCGATACTGCGCGCAAGGGCCATCTCCCCCTCGAGAGTAGTATCGATCCATACCTCGCCCACCTGCGGATAGCTACAGAGATGAACACTCTCAGGATCGGAGGATTTACGCAGTTGTTGGTAGATCGCCTCAGCGATGAAAGGAACAAACGGAGCGACAAGCTTGACTAGGTTCACCAGCACCTGGTACAGGGTCGTGTAGGCCGCAATCTTGTCCGGCCCCATCCCTCCCTTCCAGAACCGCCGCCGCGAGGAGCGAATGTACCAGTTGGAGACCTCGTCGAGGAACCCCTCTAGCGCCTCTGTAGCAGTTATTACATCGTAGTTGTCGAGCCCTTCGGTCACCGCCTTCGTCGTGGAAGAAAGCCGGGAGAGGATCCAGTGATCGAGGATGCCCAAGTGCCTTTCCTCCACGTGGTGATCCTCTGGATCGAAACCGTCGATCGAGGCGTACAGGGCGAAGAAGTCGTAGGTATTGCGTAGGGTATCGAGGAAGCGATAGAGTGGTCCCTTCACGTCGGCCTCGCCGAGGCGCTTCGATCTCCACGGCGCACTCGATGCGCAGAGATACCAGCGTAGGCAATCGGCACCATAGAGATCGACCAGATCCCAGGGATCGATGACGTTCCCCTTGCTCGTACTCATCTTGATCCCGTCCGCATCAAGGCCAAGGCCGGTGACGATGCAGTTGCGGAACGGGGCCTCCCCGTGAATGATCGTGCTCGTAGCGAGCAGTGTGTAGAACCATCCACGCGTCTGGTCGGTCGCCTCGCAGATGAAATCAGCAGGAAAGCTCTCCTTGAACTCCTCCTTGTTCTCGAATGGGTAGTGCCACTGGGCAGTGTGCATCGAACCTGAGTCAAACCAGGCATCGATCACGTTTGGGACGCGTCGCATTGTTTCACCACACTCCGGGCAGCGCAGGGCGACGCGGTCGATGTACGGTCGATGGAGCTCAACTGTGCGCGCAAGTTCCTTATCGCGTGCTTTATCCACCAGTTCAGCCCGGCTCCCCACGGCGATCACCTTCTCGCAGCCCTCACAAGTCCAGAGATTGAGTGGCGTTCCCCAGTAGCGATCGCGGGAGAGGGCCCAGTCCTTGAGGTTCAAGAGAAAATCACCAAGCCGACCTTCACCAACGTGTGACGGATACCAGTTAATCCGACGATTATTTTCGATCAGCTGATCCTTCACCGCAGTGGTTCGGATATACCAGGAGTCCATCGCGTAGTAAAGGAGCGGGGTCCCGCAGCGCCAGCAGAACGGGTAGTCGTGCTCGTAGAGTGTGTGCTGGTAGAGAAGACCGCGTTTTTTTAGATCCTCGATAATCACCGGGTCGGCCTCTTTGACGAAGGTCCCCGCGCAGAGAGGAAATTCCTCGGTGAAGGCTCCGGCAAGGTCGACCGGGTGAAAGAAGGGGAGATCTTTCTCCTGGCCAAGCTGGTAGTCGTCCTCGCCAAATGCTGGTGCGGTGTGGACGATCCCTGTTCCCTCCTCCATGTTCACAAACTCTGCCGCATGTACGCGGTAGGCTCGGGGATCAACCACCAACCGATAGGGCGGTTCATAGCCCAGGCCAACCAGATCCCCACCAGGAAACTCACGCACAATTTGGTAGTCCCCTTCTAAACCCGCTGAAAGCAACGCCTTGCCGAGGATCAGTCGTTCCCCACACTGCTCCACCTCAGCGTAAGTGGCTTCGACGGCAATAGCCAAAGCAACGTTCGCCGGCAGGGTCCATGGGGTCGTTGTCCAGGTGAGAAGTGAGGTGCTGCCTGGGCGTTCCTGCTTGTAGCGTGCCCCATCATCTGAGACGATCCTCATCCGCACAGAGATAGAAGGATCCTGCACCTTACGGTACCCCTGCGCTACCTCATGTGAGGAAAGGCCAGTCCCGCAGCGTGGACAATAGGGAAGAACCTTGTGCCCCTGGTAGAGAAAGCCACGCCTAAACATCTGGGCGAGCTCCCACCAGACACTCTCGATGTAGTCATCGGTATAAGTGATATAGGCGTTCTCAAGGTCAATCCAAAACCCCATTCGCTTTATCATACGTTCCCATTCGGCCTTGTACCGCCAGACCGACTTCTTGCATCGGTTGACGAAGCGCTCCACGCCGTAGGCCTCTATCTCCGGCTTGCTGTTGACGCCGATCTCCTTCTCCACCTCAAGTTCCACCGGAAGGCCATGCGTGTCCCAGCCACCTTTACGAGCCACGTAAAATCCTTGCATCGTCTTGTAGCGGGGGAAGAGGTCTTTATATACACGTGGCATCAGATGACCAAAGTGCGGTCGTCCATTCGCTGTCGGCGGTCCCTCATAGAAAACGTAGCGTGGCCCACCCTTTGTTGCATCAAGCGACTTTCTGAAGATCTCTTTGTTCTCCCACAGGGTGAGGACCTTCTCCTCACGTGCAATCGGGTCTTTTATCAGTTTCTCATAACGTTTCATCCGTATCTCCTTCTTACACACAGACAAACTCTAACACTTAAATGGTTCTAAGGATTGAACGACCGCAAGGGTCTGCAGAATCGCCCCTCAACGGGGCACATTAATGTAGATGAGAAGCGGCAAAAAGGCTAAATCTTTAGTTAGCATCGCTCGATCACACCCCATCTTAGCGCTGGCGCTAAGGCGAGTCAAGCCTACTTGCCTTATGGGGAAAGTCGCAAATCCTGCATCGCATTCTTAATCGAACCGCGCCATCCTCTCGATGTCGTCCCCCTGCCTCCGTCGCATGTAGCGCAGGACATCAGTCGTATGAATCACGGGGGAGAGTGTCTAACTGAAACAGGTCGCGCTCCATACCAGCATCGCCGAACTACGATAATATAACAAAGAGATGAAAGCTTCGGCACAGCATTGGTCAACCGATCGTAGTTTAGTTCTCATTCTCATGCTTATGGTGGTCTCAGGGATCGCCGGGTGTTTGGGCAACCGGGCTCCGATCGCTATCCTGAGTGCCGCGGTGATTAGTGGACCAGCGCCTCTTGATGTCTCCTTTGATCTGTCCTACTGCGAGGATTCTGAAGGCGACGCGATCTCTTACCTGCTCGACTTTGGAGATGGCTCCGACCCGGAGGAAGGTGCTAACCCAAACATCATCATCCACCACACCTACCACACAGGCGGAGTGTTCATCGCCACGCTAACCGCCATCGACGTGCGTGGAGAACAAGCCAAAGACCACCAAACAATTACGGTGAACGATGTCGGCCCGTCGGTCGGCCTCACTGTTGGAAAGACCGCCCCAGGCTTCACTGCGCACACCACCGATGGCGGAGAGATCACCCTCTCTGACACCCGCGGTCTTGTCGTCCTGCTCGACTTCTGGGGAGTGTGGTGCCCTCCGTGTAAGTCGAGAATGCCGCATCTTAAAGACGTGTATAATCTGTACTCGTCAAGGGGCTTGGTGGTGATCCTCGTCAGTACAGACCCAGATGAACAAGACACAATCGACTTTTTAGATAAGAACAACTACACCGATTTCATCAGCGTCTGGGAGCCAGGAGGAAAGAGTGGAAACCCGATCAAACAACTCTATGAGGTTAAAAGCTTCCCCCACACATTTCTCCTCGATCGGCAGGGCGTGATCCGCTATGTTGGCCACCCGGACGACCTTAGCATGAAGATGATAGAAGGACTTCTTTAATCCATCACAGGGCGAATCATTCTACGGGACAAGGCTGACGCCTTCCCCAGCGCCGGAACCAGCCGACGACGAATCCAGTCCCAAGAAGGCCCACTGCGCTTCCGAACGGGAAGACCGCCGCCAGCCCGACTAGGTCGGCTACCGCACCGAACGCCAGCGGTCCGACCATCTGGCCAAGAGCAAACGCCCCGCCCTGCAATCCGGCGAGTGTTCCCATCCCGTGCGTCCGCCCGAGCTCGGTACGGATAGCGATGATCGAAGCCCGTGACAGGGCGGAGAGCGCCCCGATGACAAAGGTGATGAGGACTACCATCCACACGTGGCGGACAAACGGGACAGCGATGAGGAGAAGCGGAGCGGCGGTACTTCCGAGGACGATCTGGGGAAAGCGCGGGTAGCGATCAGCAAGGAACCCGAACGGGATCTGAAGAAGGCCGCCGCCGAGCATGTATACCGAAAGGACAATCCCGATGCTCGCCTCCCCGAGCCCGGCCGTCGCCACCGCGTACAGCGGGTAGAAGGTGTTGAACCCCTGCCGCCAGAACCCACGCGTTGCTACGTAGACGCAGATCCCCTTCACTGCATCGTTTCGCATCACATGCTGCAGTGGAACGATCTCGCGCGAGCGGTTGTGGGAGTCGCCACTGTGGGCGTGGTCAGCCGGTACGGCGGCTGAAACGAGGAGCAGAGCGATGATGCTCAAGGCACCCATCGCATAGAACGCTCCCTGGTACGACCACACCGCACTAAAGCCTCCACCGAGGAGCGGTCCAAGCGCCATCCCAAGGAACATCGCGGAGTAGAAGAAGTTCATGTAACGCCCTTCCCTGCCGGGCGGGGTGATATCCCCGATGTAGGCCTGGGCGATCGGGGTGACCATTACTGAAGCCGCTCCTTGCAGAAGGCGGAACAGGCCGAGCTGCCACAGACTCATCGCCATGACGTAAAGGAGAGAGAC
>DQCH01000014.1 GCA_003545155.1 Candidatus Acetothermia bacterium | reverse complement strand
GTATCACGGTGGAAGCAGGAGTTCCTGGAGAGCGGTGCAGAGGTATTCGGGAAGGATAGAACAGTAGCCCAATACGAGAAGAGGATCAGGGAGCTAGAGCAGCTTCTGGGTAGAAAGGAAGTGGAGATCGCCCTGTTACGAAATTTTGTGGAAGGCAGCTCGTGACCGAAGTGCTACTCGAATCGAGATGGCTCCAAAGCGACGCCCGTTCCCGAAACGGTGGCGGTTGGACCTTCAACGCCATCCCACAGGTCAAATTGTCTTCCTACGCCGAACCAGCGACACCGGTCGAGCGACAGTCCTGGGGCACACCTTCAAGATTGACTCTACGTGGCTCCATCGACTGGTCCGAGCAGAGGTAGATCTCAATGCGCATCGCATCCGTTTCTACGCCCTGCGCCGCCGAGAGCCGGCCTGGCAACCACTTCTTTGTGAGGTCCCCTACATACTGCCAAGGCGAAGGTTCAACGAGTGACCAAGAGGCGCTGTCACTTGTCAATCAACGAACGCTAAGATGACCAGGAGGCGCTGTCACCTGGCCCCTTAAAGCTTACTGCGGGGTTCTTTACTTCCCGCGGCTCGAACCGTAAAACGTTTAGAACAACAAAGACGCTCTCTGTCTTTAGGCTCATACGTACTCCCTCTTGATAATGGACCCCCACCCAGGGATAATGTGAATGAACATTCATTCAGAAAAGGAGGGGAAGGTGTCTCGAGGTGATAAGGAAGGACTGATCAGACAGGCCGCGATCCGTGTCTTCGCGCGGGAGGGGTTTCATCAGGCGCGGATGGAGACGATCGCCCACGAGGCCGGGGTGGCGGTGGGGACGATATACAACTACTTTGAGAGTAAGAAGGACGTTCTTCTCTCCGTCTTTGAAGCTGAGCTTGAGGAACGAATCTCCTTCTTCGAGGAGCTTCGAGAGAGTGGCTTGTCGGTCCCGGAGCAGATCGCCCAGATCCTTCAGGGGTACTTCTCACTTCTTCAGGAAAATACGGAGCTCGCCCAGGTTCTTCTGCGAGAGCGGTTTAACCCGGAAAAAGGGTTCAAGGACAAGCTCTCCGATTTCCATCGTAAAGTGGTGGAGCGGATCGAGGTTTTGATCCAGGAAGGAATCGATCAAGGTTGGGTCAGATCGTGCAATCCGCGCATCATCGCCCCCGCGCTGTTTGCTGTCGTGCAGTCGATCGGCGTATGGGAGATGATTCATCCGGGGACGGTGGTGCGAGAGCTCTTCCAGACCGCTCCCAACGAGCTTGCCGATTTTATCTGGAACGGATTGAAGAAAGGAGAAAGCGATGAAGAAAGGGACTAAAGCTGCTGCACTGTTGTGGGTTCTCACTTTGCTAGTTGCGGTTGCCTTGACGGGGTACGGGCAAGGGGAGAGCGACCAAGGAGCACGAGAAGGAGCGCGCTTGCTCCTCGTAGATGAGACCAAAACCTTCTCTTCCACCATGCGAGTAGGAGCATTGGCCGGGATCCTTCGCAAAAGTGGGATGGTTGACGTCTCAGTCAAGCTTGTCGAGGTCGAATCAAGCTACGAGGATCCCTTAAGTGGCATCGCGCTCACGGAGGAACCATACGACATCATCCTGGTCATCCCCAGGGGGATCGATGATGGCTCGGTTGAGCAGATCTGGCTTGTCAGTTGCTATTATGAACGAACAGCGCTGCAGTATGCAGCCATAGTCGCCTTGTCTGGGATCATCGATCAGATCTTTCAAGGTATTGCCGAGGCGGTTGACGTTAGCGAGGATCTCTGGCCAGGCTTCTATGCCGCCCTCTACCTTAAGCAAGGCTGGCTCAGGTGAGACGATTCTTCGAGCTGATCGTCGATCATCCCTATCTGATGATCGGTGTGATCCTCCTCGTCACGATTTACACTTTAGGGTGAGGGATAAAAGGAGTTAGTTCTAATATGGAGAAGAGAATAAGAAGGATGATTGGGTGGGTGGTCGACCACCCCTGGATAACCGTTGCGCTTGTAGGGGCGATCAGCCTTATCTTCGCAGCCTTCATCCCCCAGATGGAGACTGAGCAGGACTTCAAGGAATTCCTCCCCAATGACGACCCCGCTGTGCGGGCGATGGAGGAAGCGGAGGATCGCTACGGGGCTCAGATATTCTCTCTAATCGCAATCGAGGTCGATGACACGGTCTTCAAGACCTCCACCCTACAAAAGATCAAGGAGATGGAGGAGCTCTTCACGGATATCGAAGGAGTGGAAGAGGTTCAGAGCCCCTTAAGCGCTCAGGTCATCACCGGAACAGAGGCGGCCATCTTAGTCGGACCAGCAGCCAAGGGTGAGCAAGTCCCCGAGACCCCTGAGGATCTAGCAGAGTTTCAAGAGCGGGTGATGGGAAGCCGCATGCTGAAAGGCAGGCTCGTCTCAGAGGACGGCCAGGCTACAGCGATCATGGTCAAGCTCGACCCTCGTCTTTCTACCACAAAGATGCAGGAGATCGCAAAGGAGATTACCGGGATCGCTAAAGAATATGAATCACCGGAGCGAATTTACCTCGCTGGAGGCTCCTTTGAGGCCCTAGAGGCTCAGAAGATGATGATGAGGGATTTGTGGGTCCTCATTCCGCTGGCGATTGTGGTGATCATAGCTGTGCTCTATCTGAGCTTTCGGAGCCGGCGGGGGATCATCATTCCACTGCTTGTGGTCCTGCTTTCCGTGATCTGGGCAGTGGGGACCATGGCGATCTGTGGTGTCCCGTTCACCCCGATCTCGATCATCATACCGGTCATCTTACTAGCCATCGGCTCGGCGGATGGGATTCACATCCTAAACCGGTACTATGAGGAGGCGTCCAAGGGAAACAGCTCCAAGCGGGAGATCGTGGTCGAGACGATGATCGATATGTTCTCCCCTGTTGTGATGACCTCCTTAACCACCGCTGCAGGGTTTATGGCCCTCCTCTC
This sequence comes from Candidatus Acetothermia bacterium, assembly GCA_003545155.1. Classification (GTDB taxonomy): domain Bacteria; phylum Bipolaricaulota; class Bipolaricaulia; order UBA7950; family UBA9294; genus UBA9294. The sequence goes on along the minus strand of DQCH01000014.1, from coordinate 1,293 downwards.
TTCGTTCCTCATCCCGCAGAGGGAGTTCGGGGTGTTCACCACCATTGGGATCCTGGCCGCCATGGTCCTCTCATTGACCCTGGTCCCGGCGCTCCTTTCCCTCATCAAGCTCCCGGCGGAAGGGAAAAAGAAGGAATGGCAGTTGGAGCACAACCTGTTCTCACGTGGACTCTCCAAGCTCGGCACCGCAGTCTATCGCCACCGGGCATGGGTGCTTGGTATTGCGTTGATTGTGCTCGCCACTTCCCTCGTCGGGGTTCCCAAGTTGCGGCTGGAGACAGAGATGTCCCAATTCATGGGTGAGGACAGCCCGATCGCCAAGACCATGGATGTTATGGAGGAACACTTTGGTGGCGCGATGCAGATGGGTATCGAGATCGACACCGGCACCAGAGACAGGTTGAAGGACCCAGCGACCTTGGCCAAGATCGTCGAACTGGAGGAGTTTTTGGAATCTCAAGCCCACATTAGTTCTCCTAGTTCCATAGCCGACCTCGTCCGGGAGATGAACCAGAAGTTCCACGGGGATGATCCGGCGTACTACGTGATCCCGAAGGATCGACGGCTCGTCTCTCAGTTACTTCTGCTCTTCACCTTCCAGGGCGGGAGCCTCGGGTCGATGGCCCTGGGCGACTTCTCTGCCGGTGAGGTCTTCGCGCGAATGGGAGGGATCGAGGGCACACGGGACATCAAGCAGTTGGTGGAAACAGTGCAGACCTATCTCGATGAGAACTTCGCCGAAGGAGGGGTGAAGGCAAGAATGGTAGGGATCACACAAGTCTCCGTTTCCCTTCTCAATCGGCTGGTCGCAAGCCAGGCTACCAGCCTGGGCACGAGCACGGTCGCGGTCTGGGTGATCGTCTCACTCCTGATGGGGTCGTTCGTTGCCGGGATGATCAGCATGGTGCCGCTTATCCTGACGATCGCAATCAACTTCGGGTTCATGGCCTACACCGGACGGCCGCTCGATATCGCCACTATAATGATTGGGTCCATCGTGATTGGGATCGGGATCGACTACGCGATTCACTTCCAGAGCAGGTTCCGGCTGGAATTTGCAAGGGATGAAAACCCTGATCCAGCTAAGGCGCTGGAAAGGACGATGCGCACCAGCGGGCGAGGCATCACCTACAATGCCATCACCGTGGGCTTGGGATTCGCCGTGTTGGTTTTTTCCTCGACGGGTGGAATGGGAGCTTTCGGATCCCTGGTGGCAAGCGCGATGGTGATCAGCGCGATCTCCGCCTTGACGGTTATCCCTGCCCTGTTGGCAACTTGGAAACCGAAGTTTCT
>DQCH01000013.1 GCA_003545155.1 Candidatus Acetothermia bacterium | reverse complement strand
AAAGAGCCAACGAACACCTTAAAAGAGGGTAAAAAGAGGCCTAAGTTTGCATCCCATAGGGCAACGGGCTAGGTCACTGACTGCGTGGCGAGATCCTTACCAGGACGCAATTCCTTTTCGTAGTTGTGGGACAGCCGGTCGACGTGCATACCCGCCTTCTCGTAGAGTCGTGTTGCCCCGGTCAGGCTTTTCGCATCGACATGCAGCGACACCTTACGCTTACCCCGGTTGAGGAACTCGCCAAAGGAGTGATGCAGTAACGCTAACGCTATCCCGTGACGTCGCCAGGGACGCCTCACTCCCAGTGTGTGCACATACCCCATGTCTGGGTCCTCGTTTGTCTTGGGAGAGCAGAGCGATGCCCCTGTGATTTCATCGCCGTCCATCGCCAGGAACCAAAGCGATGGATCGAAATTCTTGTCGTTTTTCAACCAGTGCTGCCACCGTACAAGTTCCTCCTCAAACGGGGTCTCCACGTACCCCCAGTGATCCTTGAACATGTCACGCACCGCTGTAGCCAGGGCACGGTCCTCCTGTTCCGGGGCGAAAGTGCGTACAACAACCCCCTCTGGCCATACAGGAGTAGGCGGTGATCCGTCCATCTTGATTACCATGCGCCAGAAATGCCGTATCAAGTTGAAACCCTCATGCGCAAGGAGAGCCTGAGCCGGTTTATCCTGGTGGAGCGCACTGTGACGCAGTACCACGCGCGCCCCGGAAGGCGTTTTGGGAATGGCCTTGCGTGCCCGGGCTTCCGCCCATTGCAGCAGGTAAGTGCCGATTCTCTTTCCTCTATAGTCAGGGCGAACACGGCCCCAGCTCCAGATCTGCACGTGTGGTTCCTCTATATCCCACACTTCGATGTATCCGACAATCTCCCCAGCAGGCGAGAGCACAACCCGAGTATCGGTCTCTAAGTTAAACCCAGGAGTACCCCACTCGACCCTTGTTTCATCAATGTCGTGCTGCTTTGCACCGATAAGCTCCATGGAGCAAGCGTTAAATAGCGCCACGGCCGCCTTAAGCTCCTCCATGGTCACCGGCCGCACGGTAAAGCCTTTGGGAAGCCCAGCAGTCATGATCTCTCCTTCTTTGTTAGCATGAGGCGGCAATTATAGCGGTGTGACCTGCTCCATGCGAGGGCAGAAAAGTGGCCTACAATTACCCAGCCCTGATCGTTGCTGTCGGGGTAACACGTATCTAATCTCTGTCAGTCAAGACCTGCCTTACGTGTTACTAAGAGTTCACTCCCGGGCGCAAAAGACCAGTTACAATCGCTCGCACTTCAAATAGGTCGCCTGCCCGGTGAAAGTAAATATCCGATGGGAGCAGAGGGCGCATCCACTCTTTTGTAGCAACGAGGATGATCTCCTTGATCCCAGCGCGGTGGGCAGCAAGGAGATCCAAGTGAGCGTCTCCAATTACAAGGGCCTCCTCAGGACTTACGTTTAACTGTTGCAGCGCGATGAGAAAGGGTTCTGGATCGGGCTTAAACGCACCATCGTCTCGACTCATAACAAGGTCAAACGGGAGATCATGACGCGCAAGGACGCCCTCCACACTGCGGCGCGAGTTGTTGGAGACCAAGGCACACTTAACCTGGAAATTTCGCAAGAAGCGAATAAGCTCACACGTTCCAGGGATGAGTGTTCCGTTTTTTACCCCGTGTGCCTCGTAGCGATGGAGTATACGTACGCCGCGGGCCCGCTCCTTGGGTGGAAGTTCTGCCAGGTGCTGGAGGATCGGCCGACCGTCCCGGGGAAGACCGATAGCGCTACGGACTTCCAGCCAATCAACCGGTGAGTTCCATATCGTCCCATCCATGTCGAAGAGCGCTGCACGAATCGTCATCTCGTACCGATGGTAACCCAAAAGTCACGGGGATGGTATCGAACGGGCTAATCGGCCGAGGTAGGGTCTCCATTTACAGACTCGTGAGGTGCTCCAAAGTGAGAAAAGCCTGGAAGTTCCCGCTAGGAAAGAGAAGAGGGACCACCACCCTCGTTGATTGTTGTCGGCCCAGGCACCCCATATTACCATCCTGAGTTCAACTTCCAAGTGCAACTGTCAAGGGAAAGCGTCGGGTGCAGACCTTCATTCTTGATATCCCCAAGGAGAACGCCTTGACGCGGGCGAGGGGAAATGAAACTCAATAACGATCGTTGGATGGGACTGTTCTACCATCGCTCTCGCCGCCAAGCATGTTGCTGACAGACTGAAGACCAAAAGCGAAGTTTCGACTCCGTCACGCGGTTCCTTCCAGAGTTCATTTAGCTTGGTTGCCAGTCCGATTGCGCCAGGAAGCCACACCATGAGTATCGAGCCTTGACATGACGGAAAAGTAAGGCATAATATGAGAGTAAGGAGATATGAAAAGGAGGGGAAGGACGATGACAATTGCCACACTTTCCTCGAAAAAACAGATCACCATCCCCGCGCAAATCGCCCGTCGCTGGAACCTAAAACAGGGGGACGGATTGATGTTCATCGAAGAGGGAGATTCGGTAAGAGTTCTCCCGATAAAAAGGAGATCTCTTCTTGAAATGCGCGGTTCAGTGAAAACACAAAAGCCTTTCAAGTCCATCAAAGAACTCCGAAAAATTGCCCGTGAGGAGCACACTGCTCGTCATGCCCATCCCAAGAGCTAGCGTCGATACCTGCTTCTTCCTTCGCTACCTAACCGGGGCTCCTCCTGATCAAGCCGAACAAGCTGAGAAGATCCTACAGCAGGCGGAGAGAGGCGAGATCCAGCTAGTCGTTCCGCCGCTCGTGATCGCTGAGATCATCTGGATCTTGGAAACCTCTGTGTTTGACTTGTCCAAACAGGAGGCCGCCGAAAAAGCAATTGCTATTCTGAACTTACGCAACATTCACGTGGATAACTCTCGCCTCTTGGAGGAAGCAGCCGTTCTCCACGCTGAATTGAACATTGATTACACGGACGCATATCTAGCTTGCTTCGCGAAAGCAAAGGGTCTGGAAAACGTATACACCTTTGACAAGAAAGACTTCTCGAAGGTTCCGTGGCTCCGCGTTCTCCCGTGATCTAGTTCGCGGCCAGCCATTAATTGCTACAGGATGGAATAGGCGAGAATGCTACACCCACCGCGACGTCGGAGCGGGAGTTGCGCAAGGTCGCCTGGTCTAACCTTCATTCTTGGCGTCCGCAAGGCAAACGATTTGGCGCGGGCGATGAGAGACGAGAGTTGACAACGATTATTGCACGGGACTATTCCACTATCGATCGCACCGCCAAGCACGTTGCCAACAGACTGAACGCCCGAGGATTTGAGGCTACCACACGGTGGGAAAACTCGCCGGGTACAAGCCCCGACGCTACGCGTAACTCCGGGGACGCATGCCATGATTCCTCAAGGAGCAGCCGGGAATAGGGTTTGTGTCACTCGCATTCTATTCCCCGAATGAAAAGGCCCTTTCGGGCCTCCTCACGCTCGCCCTTCTCGGGCGATCCACCTCCAGATTACTGGATTACTTACACTCTACAGGCAAACCGTTGCAAATGTCAAGTACAGCGTGTCAGAATAACGTAGCAAAGGTGGCTTGCGGCCTGACCGATGAGGAGATCCGCATCGTCGAGGAGGCGACGAAGTAGGCGTTGCATTCATGCGAAGGGGGGCACCTTTTTTTCTGTTTCTCAACTGCGCTCCCTAACTTGCTTGGCGTTTCAACTGCGTGCAAGAAACAAGGTCTGACCCCGTACTTCTACTAGTGCTCTAATGCTAGTGGAACAGCAGGCAGCTCGCCTTCCTCTGTTCCTGCGTGGAGGATATAATCAAGGAGTGCAACACGCGAGACGCGTGTGAGCGGGGGGAGGAAGTATGCCCGAGATCGATGACTCTGGCCTGATGACCTCAACACAGAACCGATTCGGGAGTTTGGGAAGATCGGAGAACCTGTTGTGCCATTCCTGACTGCACGAGAAGTCGTGAGCGCCGTCGTCAAGAGCACGCAGCGCTACCTCGAGTTCTTGAATGACAGCAACCGTGGCGTCGAGAGATACGGGGTGACGAGCATTCGCCCTGATGATGGAGCATCTCTGCTGCTGGAGAACTCAATCTGGAGCACCTATACCTGCGAGCTTGCCCTGGGGCTCAGAATCCGTTCCGATTCCTCAGCAACGCTTGAGCCCGAAGCTGCGCATATGGAAGACATAGAGATTCGAATCCTGGAATACGATCGACGAAACGGGCAAACCAAGTTCGCAGCGCGGGAATCCGTGCCCGGCGAGACTGGATTCATCGTGATCGATTTCCGTTGGCTCGTGCGCCGCTGCTTGGAGTGGTACCAAAAGCGGGGCTCATCCATTTGCGACATAACGGGAATCGCAACCCCTACACGGGAAATCCCCGACCCGTCAGTGTCCGCTAGCGGACTCAGCAGTGAGCAGGCGGAAGCGATTACTACAATGCTGACGACCTCTCTATCGTACATCTGGGGATCACCAGGAACAGGCAAGACAAAGTGGGTTCTGGCAAAGGCGGTTCAGCAATGCGTCAGCGAAGACGAGAAAGCCCTTGTCCTTGCGCCCACCAATGTTGCCGTCGATAACGCCTTGACGGCCATTCTGGAGGAAGGCGTCCCCCGTGAGGAAATTGTCCGCATGGGCGTGCCTTCTCCCGACTTCCTTAACCAGTACCCCGAGTGCTGTGAGGAACGCGCGTTTCAACACGAAATCGCACAAATCGGCTCCCAGATCAAAGCGTTAGAGGAGAGCATTGGCTCCCTTCAGAAACGCCAGGAACTAGAGGTTCAAGCCAAGGATTGCGAAATAGAGGCTGTCAACAAGCGCCGCGAAGCCACTGAGAGTCAGGCCAGTCTCACGGTCACGCTGGAACGCATCCGCGAGAGCAAGTCTGCCATCTCCATTTACAGGAAGGAACTTGAGCCTCATGAATGCCAACTTGAGTCGAAGCGTAGCCAGCTTGATCGTCTGGCCTTGCCCAAGCTTCTGGCTGACATAGCCACCCTGGAGTGTGAGCAGGCCGAGACCATAAGAGAAGTGGCTAAGCTGAAGGAAGATCTCCGTGATATGGGATTCTTCCGGCGAGTATTTACCAAGCGGAAGGAGAGACTCACCATCTCGGTCTCCGATTTGGGCGTACATCTTCGGGCAACCGAAGCCACCCTCGAGAGCAGGCGTGAGAAACGAGTTGAGCTTGCCCCCACCGCTTCTCTGCTCCAAGAAAAGATAACTGCACTGGAGGAGACATGCCAGCCGGTGCGCACGGAAATTGCCGATCTTCAGCAGCGGATCTCTACTCTGGAGGTGGAGCGCGACCTGCTCGAATCGAAGATTGCGGAGAACCAAGAGGCTCAGCGTTCACTAGAGAGCCGAATCAAGGCGGTGCACGAAGAGCTATCGCGCATTGACGGAATCCCCCCTACCGAACATGCCGATGAGCTTCTCGCGACCTGGCAAGCGGAGAAAGGTCAACTCGAAGTACGTCTGTCTCAGTTCAAGCAAGACCTGGCCAGCAAGTCGGTGCTTGGGATGACGCTGGATGGGTTCATGGGACTCACTCTTCAGATGGGATTGAGTGTCCACAGGGTATTTGTCGACGAAGCGCCTTATGCTCCCATAGCCAAGGTCCTCCCTCTCCTGAGCCTTCATCGTCCCATAGCCATGTTGGGAGACCACCTCCAGCTCCCCCCGGTCTGCGAATGCCGCAACGATGAGACGGTCCGTGCCTACTGGGCAAAGCCATCCATCTTCCTTGAGAACGCGTTCGAATTGGGGGAGAACTGGCATGATCTCAACCAGATCGAAGAGCCGCAGTTCCAGTTGACGCAACGACGCGTCCTCAGCGCGTCATACCGCTTTGGAGAGTCACTTGCTTCCCTTCTTGATCGGCACATCTACGGAGGCATCGGGCTGACGGGTTTGGCGGATGATGAGACGTACATCCAATGCATTCACTGTGAGCCTCAGCACAGACAACGCCGACGCAAGAGAGAGAACCATGCGGAGGCCGATGCGATACTGGATCAGGTTCAGGAATGGTGGGAATCGACACAGCTTGAATCCAACCTGCCGACGCTTGCAATCCTGACCCCATATAAGAACCAAGCCACATTGATCCGGAGACAACTGAGAGAGAGGTTTCGGGATACCGCGATTCCTGGACAGGTAGACGTGTTGAATACACATCAGGCACAAGGACGTGAGTGGGACTGGGTCTTCTTCAGCGTCGCTGACACGGGCAATCTGGCGAGAAACGACCCTTACTTCACCGACTCCAATTGCAGTCACGGCAAAGCGCTCCTTAACACCACAATCGGTCGAACTAAGCGGAAGCTCGTGGTATTCCTGGACGCTACCTTCTGGGCGAATCGCCCAATGAAACAGCTCCTGACAGACATAGTCAATATGGCGTGCCCCCCAAAGGACGGTCCATTGCCGCGTTAGGATTCAGGCTTCCCGAAATCCCGTACTGCACCCATGTTAAGGAAAGAAGCTGTGTTATGACGAAAGGAGAGTGTTCAGTTTCGTAATGGTGTTGACACTTCATGTCTCCTTGGCATCTGGGTGGCCGACGGCGCCTCTGGAAATTCCGGGGACGCATGCCATGATTCC
>DQCH01000094.1 GCA_003545155.1 Candidatus Acetothermia bacterium | reverse complement strand
GTACTACATGTGTGTAGATCATTGTCGTCTCGACGCTCTTGTGCCCCAGAAGGTCTTGGATCTCGCGGATGTCCGTGCCGTTCATCAACAGATGGGTCGCAAAGCTGTGACGAAGCGTATGAGCCGAGGCACGTTTGGTGATTCCAGCCCGGTGCACTGCTCTGCGGATTGCAGCCTGCAACGTCTTTTCGTAAACGTGGTAGCGGCGCACCTTGCCGTCCGCCGGGTCCAGCGCGACTTTACTAGCGGGGAACGCGTACTGCCAGCCCCATTCCTTGCCAGCACCCGGATACTTTCTCGCCAGGGCATCGGGCAGTGGTGCCTCGCCATAGCCTTTCGCCAGATCCGCCTTATGCCATTTGCGCACTTTCTCCAAGTGAAGGCGCAGTTCGTCATGAAGCGACTTGGGGAGCAGAGTCGACCGATCCTTGTCTCCCTTGCCGCTTCGCACGATGATCAGCCCTGCGTCGAAGTCGAGGTCTTTTACCCGAAGATGGAGCAACTCCATCAGTCGCAAGCCGCCGCCGTACAACAGCTTCACCATCAGCGCATACTCGGGCTCCACAGCCTCAAGTAGGGCCTGCACCTCGCTGACCGAGAGTACCGTTGGTAATTTCCGCCCTCGCCTGGCGCGCACTGTCTGCGCCATTTCTTCCAGGTCCCTGCGCAAGACCTCCCGGAACAGAAGCAGCAACGCGCTGAACGCCTGATTCTGTGTAGAAGCACTCACCTTCTCGACCATGGCCAGACGGGTAAGAAAGGCCTTAACATCGGCCGCACTAGGCTCGCCTGTAAGCCCGACCTGTGCGCGATATGCAAGAAAGCGTCGCGTCCAATTCAGATAAGCTTTCTCCGTGCTCTTTGCGTAGTGGCGCAGCCGGATCACCTCCTGCAACCGCGCGAGTTTCCCGCCATCTCTGCCTGCCGTGGTTACCTCCGGGCCTGCCTCCTCAGCTCTACTCACATCGGCCCGATACTGATACCGATAGATGCGGACGGCATCCGCCGCCTGTTGGATCTGCCAGGACTTGATGCCGACTCGTTCTCCGAGTGCGGCTAAGAACAGGTCCAGCGTCTGCTCGAAGGTATAGCCGCGATGCTCCTCGGCAAAGAGGAGGAACTCTTGCACCCACCGCGCCAAGTGGGGCTGATGTTTGGGCGGCGCTAACATCCTCTCCCGCAGGAAATTAGCGTAACCTTCCAGCACCGACTCAAGAGCCTCGTCAACTTTGGTCATATTTCGATTCCTGATTATTAACAATCTCCATAACTCGCCAATTGCGGTGTTATGTTAACCGCTGGGCTGATTCCGATCAAACCGTTTCTTCAGGTCTCCTCTTGACAGCACAGAGATGGAGTCATAGAATGCGTAACATTGGAGAATGATAGCTCCGTAAGAGGGAGATTTTGGGTAGAATAAGAAGTTAGCCGCCGCAGACCGTGTCGGGAATCACTATGTCGAAATGCAAGATTATTGATACATTCTCATCATTTCTGACTTTCTGGGACAAATCATGGCGCGAGCCGCTGGATATACAAATCGAGGCTTGGTCGTCAGAGTATATGGCGCAGTGGCCGGAACTTCTGGAAAAGCAGTTAGAGGACTATGCCAGTCAAGAAGTGGACTGGCGACAGATTGCACGGGAGAGAGTCTTTCCCCGCTTGAGAGCCAGACTTCCAGCGATGAAAACGGCGCATAAGAACCTGCTGGCAGTTTGCGAGGGCGTTTACTCAACATCTCAGGAAGTGCTGGGGCTCGATTTCGAGATAGTGTTTGTCATCTACGTTGGCATCGGGTGCGGGGCAGGCTGGGGAACACAATTCCAGGGAACCCCAGCAGTGTTGTTTGGTTTGGAGAACATTGCTGAATGTGGCTGGAGCCAGCCTCCATCTATCACAGGACTGGTCGCCCACGAAGTTGGGCATCTTATGCACGACTACTGGCGTGCAAAGAATGGGAAGGCTGCGGAATCGGGGCCTTGGTGGCAACTCTACCGAGAAGGATTTGCTCAACGATGCGAACACGTCATTCTTGGAGAGCATAGCTGGCACATGAGAAGCGACATCCACAGCGACGATTGGCTTGACTGGTGTCAGCAACACAAGAAATGGCTAGCCGCTGAGTTCTTGAGGCGAGTGGACTTGGGTGATTCAGTGCGACCGTTCTTTGGTTCGTGGTTTGATATTCAAGGTCGGAAGCAATGCGGTTATTTCTTAGGACACGAGTTAGTCAAGCAATTGGAAGCGAATATGAGCGTGAAAGAGGTCGCTTTACTGGATAACATAGAGGAATGGTTGCGGCGCGAGTTAGAGATACTTGTTGAGAGCGGCGGCTAACAAGTCGCTGAACCCGACCTTGCTATCGAGTCGGTTTTTGAGGCAAATTTCGCTTTTGAGCGATTCAAGTCAAGTTTGGTTTTGCTGCGGCAGCCGCAAGGCGGGTTAGCTCCCGCCGTTGGGCCGCACTCACATCGCAGGGAATGAAGTGATAGTTGAGACGGTGTTTCGGAAGGAGAGAGTATGCTGAACTTGGATTGTGTGTTTCAGGCATTTCCTCATCTGGAAACTGAGCGTTTAGTATCGAGAAGAATGCATCTTTCTGATGCAGAGTCGTTGTTCGCCATCTTGGCGGATGAGGATGTGACCAGGTTCTATGATGATGAGGCCTTCACGGAGATTTCGCAAGCCAGGGAACAGATTGAATCTTGGGCTAGCGGTTTTGATGCCATAGGTGTGTTATGACTGTGCCTTGTGAGTCGGGACCAAGATTCAGTGATCTCCTGGGCGATACTGGGGCAATCACCGTTCCTGGCGTCCTTGAAGGCGAAGACCAATCTGACGTGTGTGCAAGAAGTTTGAATTCGTGTTGCCAGCCGCTCAATATGGCTGTATAATTTGGCTGTAAAAACAGTCTGTGTGGAGGTAGAGGCGATGGGGACGAAGATCAGAGCACAAGTGAATCTCTCGGAGGAAGTGATCCGACAGATTGACGAGACGGCAGGATCTCGTAAGAGGAGTGAATTCCTGGAGAGGGCAGCGGTAGCTCAGTTGCGCAGAGAGGCTCTCGATCGTTGGATGAAGCTAGGGGAGAAGTTCAAGGGGCTAACCTTGGAAGATATCTACTACCCTTCCCGCAAGGAACTGGAGGAGCGCGGTGGATAGACTGGTCATCGACGCTTCGGTTGTGATTGCGAGCCTGCTTCCGGATGAGCCGTACAGGGATGCTTCATTGCGCATTCTAAAGGAGTTTCTCTCCGGCAACTTGAAACTTTTTGCCGTCCCGTTGCTGCGGTTTGAGGTCACAAACGCACTCTGGAAGGCCATCTCCAGGGGTAGAACGAAGTTGAACGATGCACAAGCAGCGCTCCGCGAGTTTGAAGCGTTTAACCTGCCTGAGCGCGAAGTTGCAACCCAGGAGATCCTAAAAACAGCCTATGCCTATAAGTGCTCAGCCTATGATGCCGCCTATTTAACCCTTGCAAAGAGCGAGCAGGTCCCGCTTGTAACAGCCGATAAGCACCTTTATAACGCAGTGAAGGACAAATCCCGCTTGGTTCTCTGGGTGGAAGATTTTAAGCAACCTTCATAATATGTGAAGAGTTGTGTAGCCTCGGGCGATCTTGCCTTTTGATTTAGCTGCCGAGTCGATTCGCAGGCGCTAAGCGAACCTCAGGCAGGGGCTATCTCATCAAGCCCTTCCATCTGCAGAAACGAGCGGATCCGTTCCAAGAAACGCCTTGATTTCTCCACTCGCTGTGCTGCAACCTCTTACAGAGAAGCTGAGTTCCACATCGTAGTCGGCGGAAGCTCGTTCGTCTTGCTCGTGGGCGAGGATCATCGCCCATTCCTTCTCGAGAAGCCCCTGCTGGACCAGCTCTTTCCCAAAGAGCCGTCTCACAGCGGTGTGGCTCTCTGTTACGATATCCCGTGCAAGCAACGCGGCCTTGGCCGCATGGAGAACGGCGTAATAGGCCCTGGATACGGCATCTTCGTAGAAACCTGCTTCAAGCAAGAGCTCAGCCGCTCCTTGGGCTTTCAGAGAGCGTCTCCATTCAGCCTGAACTTGGATTTCTCTCACGAGACCACCACGCCCTCACGCTCCACGGCCTCCACGAAGGCCGAGCGGTGCTCTCTGCGTTGTTCAATCTCTTGGACGGTATAGACCACGATAGAAGGCACCACATCTTTCCCTAACGCCAAGTCATATCCAAGCAGACGGATGCGGGATTTGAGCTCTTCGTTTCCCCTGAGAACAACAAGCACATCCAGATCAGAATCATGGTTGGCATCGTCGCGTGCCTTCGAACCAAAGACCATCACCCGCTCAAGTGCTCCAGGAAAGCTGCGACGAATTCCCCCGATGAAAGAGTCTAGCCAATCTTTCTCCTCTGGTAGCAACTTCACCGCTGATGACCTCCTTGACCAGCAACAGCTTCTCTACCTGTCAACGATAATAGCACAAACCTCCCTTCGATAGTAGAGCGTCCCAACCCCTGGGGCCTCAGGAGCTGCTTGTGTAAGTGAGGTCTACCTACATAACGCGATCAATGATGGCTTTTTCGTGATCGAACTTTTAACAAGAACGCCGGGGAGGTGCCCCAACACTACCGCCATTCCCCCTCCTCAAGGAGGACTTTGTCTTCCTTAAAAAAACGATCTGCCCTTGATCCTTGAATTTCGCTTCTTCACTCAAGGCTTTCAAACTTGCGCGCCAACGCGTCTTCCACCGTCTTAGGGACGAACGATGAGACCTCGCCCCCATAGTGTTTCACTTCTTTGACGATCGAGGAAGAGAGGAAGCTGTACTTCCCTGCGGTCATGAAGAAGACCGTCTCGATTTCTGAGTCAAGATCACGATTGGTAAGAGCCATCTGAAACTCATAGTCAAAGTCGGAGTTGGCGCGCAACCCACGCACGATCGCATCGACCCCATTTACCTTGGCACACTCGATCAAAAGCCCATCGTAGCTAATCACCTCCACCCCACAGATCTTAACCTCGGCAAGCGTCTCCTTGGTAATTCCTACCCGCTCGGAGACGGAGAAGAGTGGAGCCTTGTTCGGATTAGCTACAATGGCGATCAGAAGGCGTGAGAAGAGCTTCTTTGCCCGGCGGAGAATGTCGATATGTCCGTAGGTGATCGGGTCAAAGCTCCCTGGGTATATGGCGCTTGACATCGGCATTGTGAAATAATTCTAGCCCAGTCCGCAGAGCTTCTCAACATCGGCGGTGCGCGGGCCGATCACGGCCAGGTTCACCGCATCGGGCCGGGCGAACCGCGCGAGGACTCGTGCAATGTCCTCTAAAGAAACTGCGCCCACCCGGCCGATCAGCTCATCCGGAGAGAGAATCTCCCTTCCGGTAACCGCAGCGCTCCCCAACCGCGCCATGCGATTGGCGTTCGTCTCTAGATTAAGTATCAGGTGCCCCTGCAGCTTGGCCTTGGCCAACGAGAGTTCATCAGGAGAAATCCCCTCACCAAGGAGGCGGTTAAGCTCGGTTAGCGTGATCTTTACTACTTCAGCGACGTTCACCGGAGCGACCCCAGCATAAAGGACCCAAAAGCCAGCATCGGAGTAAAGGGTGACAGAGCTTGTGATCGCGTAAGCCAACCCTCGCTCCTCGCGGATGATCCGAAACAGGCGCGAACTCATCCCGTCTCCCAGGACGGTGTTTGCTACCTCGAGTGCAAAGCGGTCATCATCAGAGGCATTGGTCCCAGGCAGCCCAAGGTAGATGTGGGACTGCTCAGTCTCACGTTTGTGAAGGGTGCGGCCGCTTCGCATACTAGGGGGACTCCGTCGGGAGACCCCAGAGGACATGGAAAAAGGATCGAACAGCTGCTCTACCGTCGCAATGACTCGTTTTGCATCGATGGCCCCACAGACGACAAGAACCATGTTCCCTGGCTGGTAGAAGCGGCGATGGTACCCAGCGACTTCCTCTCGGGTTACTTCTTTTATTGTGCTACGATCTCCCAGTACTGATCGAGAGAGTGGATGCGATCCCTCCCACAGGCCGGCGTTGAACAGGTCATAGGCATGCTGTTCCGGATCGTCCTTATGACTACTAATCTCTTCGAGGATCACCCCCCGTTCCCGCTCGAGCTCCTTCGGATTGAGAGCCGGGTGTTGTACGAGATCTGTCAGGATCTCTAGAGCAAGATGAAGACCGTCGACCGGGACCTCAGCATAGTAAAAAGTGGACTCCTTACCCGTGGCTGCGTTCAAGTGGCCGCCAACCCCGTCGATCTCTTGGGCCATTCGTGTTGCATCCCGCGTGAACGTACCCTTAAACAGGAGATGTTCTAGAAAGTGCGTCAAACCAAATAGGGAATCTGGGTCATCGCGGCTTCCCACCTTAACCCAGATCCCCACACTCACCGAACGAGAAGTCGGGACCTCCTCTACCAAAACCTGCAACCCACTGTTAAGGGTTGTGGAGAAGACCCCCTCGTAGAGCGCCTCGATCACCAGCGATCCTCAAAGGGTGGAGGCTGCTTCTCCTCTGTCTTAGGAACGATGCGGCGCAGCTTGTAACGACCGCGGTCGTCGATGTTCAGCACCTCGACCTTCACGCGGTCACCCGACTTTACCACATCCTCCACGCGCTTGACGTAGTCGTCCGATAGGGCGGATATATGGACCAAGCCAGTGATATCAGGCGCCAACTCAACAAAAGCTCCGTAATCGGTAATGTGGGCTACCGTCCCCTCGATGATGTCCCCAACTTTGATCTTGGTCTCTGGCGCCGCGGATTCCGATCTGAAACCTCCTCGCCGAGACGTTTCCCTCCTCCTCGGACGGGCGGGGCGAGATTCCTCGCCTTCTTCTTCGATGCGGCGCAAATCCGGACGGCCCATCTTATCCTCCCCGATTACTTCTATCGTGATCGCGTCTCCTGGCTTGACGATGTCGCGGACATTATCAACGTACCCCGAGGCGAGGTTCGAAACGTGGACAAGCCCTTCAGAGCCGTTCTTTAACTCTACAAAGGCCCCAAAGTCAACCACGCGGGTAACCTTAGTCTTCATTACCATCCCGACTTCCAGTTCGGCAGTGAGATCTTCGATCCATTTCTTGGCCGCGGCAACCGCTTCAGAATCGATTCCAGCAATTTTCACCTCGCCGTTGTCCTCGACATCGATCGTAGCGCCGGTCTCCTCGATTATGCGCCGGATCATCTTCCCACCAGGGCCGATCACCAACCCGATCTTATCCACGGGAATAGTGACCGTCACAAGCATCGGCGCATAGGGAGAAAGCTGATCGCGCGGCGCGGAAATAACCCGCGTCATCTCGGCAAGGATCTCCAAGCGCGCTCGCTTGGCTTGCCTCAACGCCTCACGCAGGGTCTCCCGGTCGATCCCACCCACTTTGATGTCAAGTTGGAAAGCGGTAATCCCATCCTGCGTCCCCGCAACCTTAAAGTCCATATCTCCGTAGTGATCCTCGGCTCCCAAGATGTCCGTCAGGATGACCCGGCGCCTGCTTGCTTCATCCTCGACCATTCCCATGGCGATTCCTGCAACCGGTTTTTTAATCGGCACGCCGGCGTCCATCAATGAAAGGGAGGCACTGCATACCGTTGCCATGGAGGAGGAACCATTTGACTCCAGGATCTCCGAGACAATACGAATGATGTAGGGAAATTCCTCCTCACTTGGGAGGACGGCCCTTATAGCTCCCTCTGCCAGGTAACCGTGGCCGATGGAGCGGCGACTCGGAGAGCCAATCCGCCTCACCTCACCTACTGAATAGGGAGGAAAGTTATAGTGGAGCATGAATCGCTTTCGCCCCTCTTTCATCATTTGGTCGATGATCTGCTCATCGCTGCGAGTGGCGCCAAGGGTGGCGATCCCCAAACTCTGGGTCTCCCCGCGGGTGAACAAGGCTGAGCCATGAGTTCGCGGGAGAATCCCGACCTGACAACTAATCGGCCGCAACTCCTCTGGTCGGCGACCGTCGACCCGCTCGCCGGATTCAAGGATCCGCTGGCGCATATACTCCTTGTGAAAATCCTCAACGAGCCCAGCTACCTTCTTCTCCAGCTGGACTTTCTCCTCAGCGGGAACATCTCCCATAACAATCGCTTGGATCGCTCGTTCGCGGATGGATTCTACAAAGTCCTGCCGCTCCTTCTTGCTTGACAGGTTGTACATTGAGGGGAACTCCGGCCAGGCTATCACACGCACACGCTCCCGCAGTTCGGGGTCCTCGACACTCGGAGAGACCTTCTTCTTTACGGGACGGACCCGCTCGACAAATCTCTCCTGGAGGCTTACGAGATCTTGGATCGCTCGATGAGCAATGTCGATTGCCTCCACCACCTTCTCCTCGGAGAGCTCGTCCATCAGCCCTTCCACCATCGTCACCGTCTCCTTCGTTCCGGCAACAGTGATCTCTACACCGCCCTCTTCCTGCCAGGTTGCGTCGGGGTTAACTACCAACTGGCCGTCTTTTTGACCGACTTTCACTCCGGCAATCGGGCCAGCGAACGGGGCCTGTGATATCATCAGCGCGGCAGAGGCACCGAGGATACCCACAATGCTCGGCGAACAGTCCGGCTCAGCCGAGAGGATCGTGGCGACGATCTGAACCTCATCTTGGTAGTCCTTGGGGAAGAGTGGGCGGATCGGCCGATCGATCATCCGCGCACTCAGGATCGCCACATCGCTCGGCCTTCCTTCACGCTTGAAGAAACCACCGGGAATCTTCCCGCTGGCGTAAAATCGCTCCTCGTAGTCGACGCGGAGCGGGAAATAATCAATATCCTCATTGCTCTCTTGTAAACCCACCGTGACGAGGACGCGTGTATCCCCGTAGGTGGCCAGAACGGCACCGTTTGTTTGCTTGGCCAGCCGTCCGGTTTCCAGGGAAACTTCCTTCCCATTAAACTGTATACTTTCTCTAATTAACATTATTACTCTAGACTCCTCTGATTCCTAGTTTCTGAATCAATTCCTTATACGCAGTGAGATCTCGGCGTTTGACGTATTTCAGCAAGCGGCGGCGTTGACCGACCATCTTTCGCAAACCTCGCTGTGAGCTGAAATCCTTCTTGTGCACATTTAAGTGTTCGGTCAGCTCCTTAATCCGCTCGGTGAGAAGCGCAACCTGAACCGTCGCTGACCCAGTATCTGTATCGCTTTTCCTATAGTCCTTAACGATCTCTTCTTTCTTTTGGCGTGTAAGACCCATTAATCCTCCTTCGTTCCCGATCCCGAGGGAGGGGTTTCCCGCTCTCCCAGGATGGGATCGCTCAATTTGTGTACCTTTTTGACAGGCGTTTTACCTCTTGCTTGACCTTCTCCTCATCGATAGTGACAAGCTCCCTATCTCGCAGAAGAAACCGCCCAGCCACCATAACGTCGGTTATATCCTGCGAGTGCGCTGCGTAGACGAGGGCGGAGAGGGGATCGTAGATGGGAAGAGTACGAACACAATCCAGGTCAACTAGGACGATATCCGCATCCTGGCCGACGGCAAGCCCCTGCGCTCCTGTTCGAAGCGCCTTGGCACCTGCCTGCGTCGCCATTAGAGCCACCTCCCGTGCTGACAGGACGGTCGGATCCTCGGAGGACACTTTTTGGAGAAGGGCTGCCATGCGCATCTCCTCGATCATATCTAGACTGTTGTTCGCTGCCGCACCATCAGTTCCCAAAGCAACCATCACCCCCGCTTTTTGCATCGCCGCAATTGGGGCAATCCCACTTCCTAGCTTGGCATTGCTCTTCGGGCAGTGAACGACGCTCACCTCCCGTTCGGCCAGAAGATGAATATCGTCCTTGTCAACATGAACACAGTGAGCTGCCAGGACCGGGATCGATAAGGCGCCGAACCGATCAAGCGTGGCTACCGGACTCAATCCCCTCTGCGCTCGACACTGCTCCACTTCCTCCCGCGTTTCCGCAAGGTGAGTGTGAAGGATAACCTCATACTTTTGTGCCAGCTCGATCGCTGCCTTCCATACTTTCTCGCCACACGTATAGACCGCATGTGGACTAAGCGCGGTCTTGATTCTGCCGTCTCCAGCTCCCTCCCAACGAGTAATCACTGCCTCCGCCTTCTTAAGCTCTGCCTTCCCATGCGCGTCAAGCTCTGGGGCGACAACGCCATAGGAGAGCACCGCCCGCAGGCCAACCTCCTCCACCGCGCGCCCTACCTCGTTGGTATAAAAATACATATCAGCACACATAGTCGTCCCCGCGCGGATCATCTCAGCAAGTCCAAGGAGTGAAGCCCAGTAAACTTCTTTCGGACTTAACTCCCTCTCGACCGGCCAGATGTGATCCTCAAGCCAGGTTCGCAACGGTAGATCGTCGGCAAGCCCGCGAAAGAGGACCATCGGAAGATGGCTATGCGCATTGACCAACCCAGGGATCGCTAGTTTCCCCTCTCCTTCAATCACCGCTTCACCGGGATTGATCGGCAGGGGATCCTCGCTGATGGTGCTGATCCTCTTTCCGTCAATACGGAGATTTATAGTCTTAACTACCGTGGCGCCGTCGATGACCGCCGTGATATTCCTAAGGACTATTCCCATCCAACCTTCTTTGTCTATAAAGCTCTTTGCAAGAGAAATTATAGCTGCTTCAAGGAAGGACCGCAACGCGCTCTTAAAGGTGACAAGCCATCCTCTTGCCTTCTTTCTTGCTATGCGGCTATTATATTGAAGGCCACCGAAGATGATGAATAAAGGACACAGAGCCGGGCAGTGGGGAGAGGAGATCGCCTGCGAGTACCTACGCAATCAGGGATATGAAATCGTCGAGCGCAACTGGCACTCGAGGTTCGGAGAGGTGGACATAATCGCCCGGGAAGGGGATACACTCGTCTTTGTCGAAGTAAAAGTGCGTACTGGATCGGGGTTCGGAGGCCCGGAAGCGGCACTCACCGCCAGGAAACGTGCGCGGATTACCGCAACGGCACGCGCCTATCTAAGCAGAGTTGATGCCGATCTTCCGGTACGCTTCGACTTTGTGGCACTTATAGGAGAGAAGGTCAAGTTGTATCGGGACGCATTTCAGGTTGAGGAACCATGTTCGCGCGGTTGCTGAGCGCTGTCGTTGTGGGAATCGACGCTGCGTTGGTGGAGGTTCAATGCGATGTAGCGAGTGGGCTTCCTACGTTTCAGGTCGTCGGTCTACCGGAGAAGGAAGTGACCGAGAGTAGGGAGAGAATCCGCAGCGCTATTAAAAACTCGGGCTACAGCTTCCCGGCCAAGCGGATCACCGCAAACCTTGCTCCGGCCGATTTGCGCAAAGAAGGAGTAGGGTTTGACCTGCCATCAGCGCTGGGAATCCTAGTCGCTTCCGGGCAGATCCCTTCTTTGACCTCTCAATATCTCGTCTTGGGAGAGCTCTCCCTCAACGGCGAGGTGCGAAGGATCCACGGAGTTCTTCCGATCGCGCTTGCAGCAAAGCAGGCGGACCTTAAAGGGATGATCGTCCCCGAGGCAAACGCCACTGAGGCCGCTCTCGTCGACGGAGTAGCCGTCTATCCAGTACGAACCCTCGCCGAGGCGGCCTCCCTCCTCTCTGGTGAACTTACCGTCCCCTGTTTTAAGATCGACCGCGACGCACTGATGGCCCAGGTAACCGCCCCGCCACGTGTGGACATCGTTGAGGTTAAAGGGCAGGAACAAGCGAAGCGGGCGCTTGAGGTTGCAGCAGCAGGAGGGCACAACCTGTTGATGATCGGCCCGCCAGGCGCGGGAAAGAGTCTGCTTGCCCGCTGCCTGCCAGGAATCCTTCCTCCCCTCTCCTTTGCCGAGGCGCTCGAGGTAACACGTGTATACAGTATCGCGGGAATGCTAGATCGGGATACCCCTTTGATCACACAACGGCCATTCCGGTCACCGCACCATACCATCTCCTACGCGGGGATGGTCGGCGGTGGACGTGGCCTCCCTGGACCAGGGGAGATCACCCTTGCCCACCACGGGGTTCTTTTCCTCGACGAACTCCCTGAGTTCGATCGCCGCGTCGTGGAGACTCTCCGTCAGCCGCTTGAGGATCGCAGCATCCTATTATCGCGGGCCGGGGTATCGGTCCGTTACCCGTCTAACTTTACCCTCGTCGGAGCGATGAACCCCTGCCCATGTGGCCACCTGGGCGATCACTTGCACCCCTGCACGTGCAACCCGCACGAGATCAGACGTTATCGTAAAAGGCTCTCCGGTCCGTTTCTCGATCGCATCGATCTATTCGTCGAGGTTCCCCGTCTTACCCCGGAAGAGCTCCTCACCCGGCCGCAGGGGGAGGACTCACACGCGATTCGTGCTAGAGTTGAGAAGACAAGACGGATACAATGGGAGAGAATGAAGGATAAACCGGGCCGGTTTTCCAACGCCGAGCTAAATTCAAAGGAGATAGCGAAGTATTGCGCGTTAGACCAGGATGCAAAGGGGCTTTTGGAGATGGCGATCGATCGTTTCGCATTAAGTGCACGCGCCTACACGCGCGTCCTCAGGGTAGCACGGACGATCGCCGACCTCAGTGGAGCCCCGCTAATCCGTGCGGAACACCTTGCCGAGGCGATCCAGTACCGGTCGATCGACGAGGACCTTGCTTAGAGGAGGCGACATGAAAAGAGCATTGGCGTTGATCCTAGGATTAATCGTTGCTGGAGGAATAGTTACTGGAGCGAGGGCGGCCGATTTTCCACTCACCGTAGCAGGGATCCAGGTCGATGGAAACGCAAAGATCCGTACACAGGAGATCCGCAAGGCTGTCCCGTTTCATTCGGGCGATGAGATAACAGCCGACGATCTAAAGAGAGCCTCACAGGCGATTTTCGATCTTGGTTGGTTCAGCGAGGTGATCCCCGAGGTCGATGAGGAGGGGATAATCCTCTTTCACGTGGTGGAGAACCCAGTGGTGGATAAGGTCGAGATCACCGGAAACGTCAATAAAGAAACAATCGAGATCCTCGGGCTCACCCTCTTTCGTGTGCGGATCATGCCCTCAGACAGAATCCGCCGCATTCTGCGTGACCACGGCGTGAAGAAGGGGAAGGTGCTCAATAACCACTCCCTCGATGAGGGGTTAGAGGCAGTAATCGACACCTACGACAAGAAGGGGTACACCCTGATCATGGTGGGGAAGGTCGTCCCCGGTGAAATTCTCCAGATCGAGATCATCGAAGGACGGGTTACCGACAATGTGATCACCGGTCTTAATACCGTCCCCACGGAGGTTGCGCAGGAAATGATCGATCTTCCTCTCAAG
>DQCH01000058.1 GCA_003545155.1 Candidatus Acetothermia bacterium | reverse complement strand
CTTCACCGGCGGTTTCCTGCCGCAACGGTGATGGTGACCGACGCCGCCCCGGCTCTGGGGTCCCATGCCGGCCCGGGCGGCACGGCGATCGCTGTCCTTGACACCGAGCCGATCGAGCAGATGATCGAGGCAGCAAAGAGTAGGGGGGAGAGTTAGTGGCGCTTGCAGGATTGCTTCTGATCTCTTATCTCATCGGAGCCTTCCCCACGGCGGTAATCGCGGGGAAGATTCTCAAGGGGATTGACATTCGCCAGCACGGGAGCAAGAGTGCCGGGGGGACCAATGCTTGGCGGGTCCTTGGCTGGAAGGGTGGCGTGCCGGTGGCGGCGATCGACCTGGGGAAGGGAGTGATTGCGGCAACGGTGATCTGTGACCTTCCGTTTGGTCCGCTTCCGATCGACCCTGTGATTGTGCCGATCCTCTGCGGCCTTTGTGCGGTAATCGGTCATGTCTTCCCGGTCTATATCGGTTTTCGTGGGGGGAAAGGAGTAGCCACCGGAGCCGGAATGCTCCTTGCCACTGCCCCGATTCCAGTCGCCATCGCAGTCCTGGTCTTCGCGCTTTCCCTCATCCTTACCGGCCGTGTCTCCGTTGGCTCACTCCTTGGGGCGATCACCGTGCCGCTGGTCATCGCATTGCTTAACCGCTACACCGCCGCTCACTACCCCTCCTTGCTGATCGGGCTGACCGCGGCCTTGGCAGCGTTCATCCTGTTCACCCATCGTGGGAACATCGTCCGCCTCTTCCAGGGCAAAGAACGCTCTTTTCCCCGCTTGCAGATTTTAAGGCGGGTTTTTCATCGGTAGTCATCTCCTATCCTTTCCTTATACAATTTGTTTCAGTAAATCTTCTTTTGCTACTTGGGTTCAAGCTCAAATCCTAGTTTTAATCATTCTACCGCAAAGGGCGCTTAAGGAATTGAGAGATTGGAAGATTGAATAATCGGGAGATTGAGATGTTAAATCACTCAATCTCTCAATTGTTAAATCACTCAATTCCCCTCTTTGCGTACTTTAGCATGCTCTGCGGTAAAAGCTTTAGTTTCGTAAGGGAAAGGAGTTTTTGCAACACCCTCTATAGGGCACTCTTAAAGGGTACGTGAGTCTTTTTAAAAGCCCCAGTCAGGGACGAGAAATCTCGGTGCAGAAGTGGGTTTGACGGATAGGGTGCATGGTGCTACAATCTTCTTTGATACCTTGAGGTGTGGATCATGGAAAAGGACCCGTTGAAAGACCTACGTAATAGAAACTTGCGGAATATCGCGTTTATCACCGTCATCGTCATCCTAGGGCTGATCCTTCTTCAGTCCTGGCTTGGCGGCGGCAAGACAAAGAACGAGATTCAGTATACGTTGTTCACCACCTTGGTGGAGAATGACCAGATTGTCTCAGTCTTGATCAAGGACAACCGTGCCGAGGCGACGACGGTTGACGGAGGGACAATCTTCGTCCAACTCCCCCCCGATGGCACGAGCATCTATATGCCCCTATTAGAGGAGCATGGAATCCAGGTGAGTTTTGAACCCTCAACGGAGAGCAACTGGTTCCTTACTATCGTTATCTCGTTGCTCCCTGTGCTCCTTATCTTTGCTGTCTTTATGTACATCATGCGCCGAACGCAGGGCGGTGGGGCTCTTGCCTTCGGCCAGTCGAAGGCAAAACTAGTCCGTCCTGACACGACTAAGGTGACATTCGACGACGTTGCTGGGTTAGCCGAGGTGAAGGAAGAAGTGGAGGAGATCATCGATTACCTGGAGGATCAGAAGCGCTTCTCCCGTCTGGGGGCGGAGATTCCTAAGGGGATCCTCCTCGTTGGAGCGCCGGGGACCGGGAAGACCCTGCTGGCGAAGGCGATCGCTGGTGAGGCGCACGTTCCCTTCTTCTCCATCAGCGGGTCGGACTTTGTGGAGATGTTTGTCGGCGTCGGGGCGGCGCGAGTGCGTGATATGTTCGAAAAAGCTAAGGCTAGCGCCCCGTGCATCATCTTCATCGATGAGCTTGATGCAGTGGGCAGAAAACGGGGCGCGGGCCTGGGCGGCGGGCACGATGAGCGTGAACAGACCCTAAACCAACTCTTGGCGGAAATGGACGGGTTTCAGCCGAATAAAGGGATCATCATTCTCGCAGCGACCAACCGACCGGACGTCCTCGATCCGGCACTCCTTCGTCCGGGGCGGTTCGATCGCCGGGTCCTTGTTCCCTACCCCGTTCTAAAGGACCGCGAGGAGATTCTCAAGGTCCACCTTCGTGGTAAGACGATCGCTGAGGACGTTGATACAGGGGTACTCGCCCGACAAACGCCCGGCTTCGTCGGTGCGGACCTGCGAAACCTGTGTAATGAGGCGGCGTTGCTGGCCGCCCGGAAGAACAAAGACGTCGTCGACATGGCCGATTTTGCGGAAGCTACCGATCGTGTGTGGCTCGGCCTCAAGCGCAAGAGTGTTGTGCCCACGGAGAAGGAACGACGGATCACCGCCTACCACGAGAGCGGCCACGCTCTGCTTGGCCACTTGCTGCAAAGGGAGAATCGCTCAGTCCACAAAATATCCATCGTTCCTCGTTCTTACTCAATGGGGGTAACTCAGTCCTTGCCTTTGGAGGAAAAGTACTTGCCTACCCAGGAAGAGTACAAGAACGAGCTAGTCTGTACTCTCGGGGGTCGAGCCGCCGAGGAGTTGGTGTTTAACGAGATCACGGCTGGATCGAGTAGCGATCTCAGGGACGCGACAAAGCTTGCTACAAAGATGGTGATCAAATTGGGCATGAATGAGGAGCTCGGACCTATCAGTCTGGGGCGCGAGCGGGTCGATGTCTTCCTCGGTGAGGAGATCGTCAAAAGCCACGAGCACTCCGAGGAGATCTCGTCTTTGGCAGATCGCGAGATTCGGGGGCTCCTAATCCGCTCCTATGAAAAGGCAAAACAGCTCCTCAAGAAGCATCGCTCGGCCCTCGACCGGCTTGCTAGTGAGGTGCTCAAGCGCGAAGAGATCGCAGGGAGCGAACTTGATGCCCTCTTTGCCGAGTTGATGCCTGCACCCGCTGTTTGATGCCTTGCCCTGAACGCCATGTTATCATCCTCGGCTCAACCGGGTCGATCGGCACGCAGACAATCGACATAATCGAGCGTCTTAACCAGAGAGGCTACGCGTTTTCAGTGGTAGGGCTCGCTGCTGGGAAGAATGTTGAGCGGTTGGCCGAACAGATAGAACGCTACCACCCTCGCGCCGTCTGTATAGGAAAGGAAACAGGGGGGGAGATCCTGCGGCAGCGGTTCCCCAAAGTGCGGGTCTTTATCGGTGAGAAAGGTCTGCGGGAACTCGCTCGACTCGATGAGGTTGACCTGATCGTGAACGCCCTCGTTGGAGCGATCGGCCTTCCTCCAACCCTGGATGGGCTCTCACTTGGTCGCACCGTTGCTCTAGCGAACAAGGAGAGTTTGGTGGTCGGTGGGGAGTTAGTGACCAAGTTCCTCTCTGAGTATGGGGGAGCGATCCTCCCGATCGACAGCGAACACAACGCCATCTTCCAGTGCCTGCGTGCGGGGAGGCTCTCTGAGGTGCGACGGGTGATCCTCACCGCCTCTGGAGGGCCGTTCCTGCGTGTCCATAAGGAAGAACTAGATCGAGTGCGCCCGGAGGAGGCGCTTTGTCATCCCAACTGGGCTATGGGTTCCCGGGTCACCATCGACTCGGCGACGATGGTGAACAAGGGATTTGAAGTGATCGAGGCTCACTTCCTGTTTCATCTTCCCTACGAGAGGATTTCA
>DQCH01000089.1:4511-10937 GCA_003545155.1 Candidatus Acetothermia bacterium | reverse complement strand
CCTGTTACTTCACGGATTCAGGTGGAGGTAATGGAAGCACGCGAGGCGTTGGAACCACCTCTGGCAAAACTTGCCGCCCTCAATCGCACCTCCAAGCAGGTTACCACACTCCGAGAAATCATCGGCAAGATGCGAACCCTCGCTCGTAATGGTGACTTTGATCCCTACTTCGATGCCGACAAGGAGTTTCACATTGCCCTGGCTGAAGCAGTGGAGAATCGTCTGGTTTCGGCCACTCTTATCCCACTGATCAATACAATGGAGCAGAAACTTTATCGTGAATTTACTCACCATTACTACCTGAAAGATTCCGCCGCCTTGCAACGCGTCGTTGATCTCCACGAAGAGATACTGGAAGCGATTGCTCAAGGCAACCCCGATGCTGCTTTTGAGAGAATGCAGGAACACTGGAGAAGGATGTCGGAGATATCGGAGACATGAACGCTCGTGTCATAGCTGATTCGGAGAATCGCCTCTCGCCAGAGCTACCGCTCATGCAGGCGGGGAGAAAACCGAAGAAAGGAGGTGGGAACCAGAGCAAAAGGTAGAACCGAACATAGGGTGAGAAAGAGAAAAGGTTATAAGGAGGCAAGAATGAAACGCAGATGGGCTGTTTGCAGTATATTTGTTCTTTCCCTTGTGCTCCTCATCGGAGCTGGCTTATCCGTATCGGGAAAAGATGGACCGCGTTACGGCGGAACGTTTCAATGCGCACTTGCTTCGGAGCCGGGAAAGCTTGACATGCAGATGGATACCGGTGTTGCGGCCAGTATCCCTGCTCGTCACATCTTGGAGGGACTGTTCTCGTTCGATGAGAACTACGCTCCTCAGCCAATGCTCGCTTTCAACTGGGAGCTTGATGAAACAGGAACGGTGGCCACGTTCTACCTGCGCCGTGGGGTCCTATTCCACAGCGGCAAGGAGATGAAGGCCGAAGACGTCCTTGCATCGCTGAATCGCTGGGGTGAGTATGGCCTGACCTCAAAGGCTCTGTGGACCCATGTGGTCGACCTTGTGGCGCTGGATGACTACACCATTCAGTTGACCCTGGACGAACCGTTCGCTCCGATGACGACCTACTTGGCTAACATCTACGGTGGACCGAGTATCTATCCCAAGGAGATTGTCGAGGTTGCCGGGGATGAGCCGATCACACCGGAGAACGTCATCGGGACCGGTCCGTACAAGTTTGTGGAGTGGAAGGCTGGGGACTACATCCTCCTTGAGCGCTTTGCCGGCTACGCGAGTTCACCGGCGCCTGCGAGCGGCTTTGCCGGAGAGAAGGTTGCTTACTTTGACAAGCTGCAGTTCTTCTTTGTTGCGGAGGACAACGCTCGTCTTGTCGGAATCGAAGCAGGAACCTATGACTACGTTGTAAACATCCCCAACGACCTCCTGGTAAACGTAGAGGGGAACGCTGACGTGGTCCCGATCATCACCGACCACCCGCCGATCTACCCGATCGGCCTAATCAATAACCGGACCGGACTGATGACTAACTCCGCCTTGAAGCGGGCGATCATCACCGCGCTTGACATGGAAGCGATCATGCTCGCCGGTTACGGGGATCCGACGTTCTGGAGCCTGAACCCTAGCTACTTCGCCCCGGGTATCCGTTGGTACACCGAAGGGGCCGGCGAAGGCTTGTACAACGAGGCAGATCCGAACAAGGCTTGCCAGATGGCGGCGGATGCCGGCTACAACAACGAAGCCATCCGGATCATCGTTGCACAGGACATGACCGCCCAATACAACCAGGCGCTCGTGGTGGCGGACCAGTTGAAGAACGCTGGGTTCAACATAGACCTTCAGGTCTACGACAAGGCGACATTCTTCCAGATCCGCAACAGCCGTGATGACCCGGAGCATCCGCAGTGGGAGATCGCATTCTCCTTCTACAGCACAACGCCGGACCCGTCGTTGGTCCTGATGCTCAACCCGGCCTACGCGGGTTGGTGGGACACGCCAGAGATCCAGACGCTTCGTGACGAGTTGAACAAGATCACCGATTTTAGCGCTCGCCACGCGAAGTGGGAAGAGATCATCACCCTTTGGTACGAGCAGATCCCAGCGATTAAGTTTGGAGACGCGTTCCAGTTGCACTTGATGCGTGCGGAGATCGGCGGCGGCTACGGCACGCCGGAGAATCCTCCGATGCTGTCACCGTATTTCTGGAACTCCTGGAAGAAGTAACTGCTTGATTTCGGAACGCGTGGCCCCTCTGCCGCCCCGCGCGGCAGAGGGGTGTTTGATGGTAAAAGGGAGATCTGCTTGTAGCGGAATCATTCGCTCTGAAGAGCTCATCAAAATGTGGCGGAGAAAGGCTGCTCGTTCTCACATACATCTGATCGATGTGAGGCGAGTGCGAGGTTCCCTTTGGGGGGAGAAGAGAATCTAGGATGTTCTCTTTCATCGTTCGCCGAGGTATCGGCATGCTGGTGAGCACCTTTCTGGTGATCACCATTACCTTTGTCCTGATGCAACTTATCCCTGGGGATCCCGCAGCGGTGATGCTGGGGACGAACGCTACGCCTGAACAGATCGAGCAACTGAGGACGACATGGGGCCTCAATCAGCCGATCACGGTCCAGTTCTATCGTTATTTTACGAACTTCTTCAAAGGCGACCTGGGCGAATCCCTCTTTCATCGACAACCCGTACTCTATATCATCGGCCAGCGAGCGGAGACAAGCATCCTATTAGGGATCATGGCACTGTTGGTAGTCGTGGGTGTAGGTATCCCCGCGGGAACGATCTCTGCCCTCAAACCGAACAGCTGGACAGATAACTCTCTCCTGTTGGTTGCCCTGGCCGGGGCGTCCATCCCAAGCTTTTGGTTGGGGCTGATGCTGATGACGGTGGTCGCCGGAAAGCTCCATTTGCTTCCAAGCTCGGGTTTTACATCCATCTTGGCCACGGGGAACCTGGCTAACTTGAAGAACCTCATCCTCCCCGCCTTTTCCCTCGGATTCGTCAACGCGGCATTGGTGGCACGCACGTCCCGTTCGAGTATGCTCGACGTACTACAGGCGGACTACATCACCACCGCCAAAGCCAAGGGCTTATCTGACTGGATCGTGATCATCAAACACGCGTTTAGGAATGCATCGATCCCTATCATAACGGTCGTTTCGTTCACCTTCGCCTCGTTGGTGTCGGGAGCGGTCGTCACCGAGAATGTGTTTGCCCTGCCAGGGGTAGGGAACCTTATCGTGCAGTCGGTGCTCAAGAGGGATTACCCCGTCATCCAGGGGATCATGATGATCGTTGCCGTCCTCTATGTGGTGATCAACTTCGTCACTGACCTGACATACGCCTCACTGGATCCACGGATCCGCTACCGATAAAAGAAAGAGGAGCTTAGAAAGATTGGACACCAAAGGGCGCTCGCAAGACAAGCCTGGGAGAGACATCTCCAGATCTCCAGGGCTCATCGCATCCTTAATGAAGTTCTTGACCAAGCGCAAGATAACACTCCTCGCTGCGTTGATCCTTGCGGCCTTCCTGTTCATCGCCGCCACCGGCCCGCACATCTCACCGTTTGGTGCCGATGCGTTGAACCTATCTCATCGATTGCAAGGCCCTAATAGAACCCACCTTTTCGGCACCGATAACTTCGGGAGAGATATCCTGAGCCGCGCCCTCTCAGGAACGCGGATCACCCTGCTGTTGGGGCTTTCCATCTCAGCGTTTGCCCTTGCCCTCGGACTCCCCATCGGCATGCTGTGCGGATTCTACGACACGTTCGGCTTGATCGTAATGCGCTTTGTCGATGCTATGATGGCCTTCCCCGCAATCATCCTTGCGTTGTCGTTAATGGCAATCTTGGGGAAGCCGGGGATCCTGAACGTGATCATTGCTGTGGGGATGGTGTGGGCGCCGAGGATGGTCCGTGTCGTCTACAGTTCCACCTTGTCGTTGCGCGAGAACACCTACGTTGAGGCGGCGCGGGCGCTAGGAATGCAGCCTTCACGCATCCTTGTTCGCCACATTGCGATCAACCTGCTGTCGCCAGTGATCGTCCAAGCGACGTTCACGTTTGCCTTCTCGATCATGGAGGTAGCGGCGCTCAACTTCCTGGGGGTGGGAATCCCGCCGTATATCGCAAGCTGGGGCGGAATGATGAACGAGGGACGCACATACATCATCCGAGCTCCCTGGATCATCCTCTTCCCAGGGATCTTCCTTGCACTTGCAGTCCTATCATTCAACCTGTTGGGGGATGCACTACGGGATCGTTTGGATCCGAAACTTAGACGAATCATGTAGGAGGGTGAGAGTCGTTGTTGAAAATCGATGGAAAGGTACACCAAGAGACAGTGGAGCTCCTGCAAACTCTGGTGAGTATTCGCAGCACAAACCCACCAGGGAATGAAGAGAAGATCGCTAGCATTGTCATAAGATTCCTCGCAGAAAATGGGATTAACGCGACGCTTGTCCCTTTGGAAGAAGGGCGAAGTTCAGTCGTGGCACGGATCCCGGGAAGCGACCCCGGCTCGATCGTCCTGTGCGGACACCTCGATACGGTGAAAGTAGATGAGGAGAAGTGGAGCGTCCCTCCTTTCGAGGGACGAATCGAGGATGAAAAAATTTATGGACGAGGAACGGCGGACATGAAGGGTGGAGTAGCTGTCATCCTAAAGATCGCTAAGCTGATTGCCCAGGAGGGCGTGTCCCTGAACAAGAGCCTCGTCCTCGTCCTGACAGCCGACGAAGAGGGTGCATACCGGGGAGCAGCGTCAGTTGCGAGATCCGGCCTGATCGATGATGCGGAGTTTCTCCTCATCACTGAGCCGACCGCAGGACAGGCCTACATCGGACAAAAAGGAGAGCTGTGGGTGGAGGCGACCTTCTACGGGAAAGCGGCGCACGGGGCGGTTCCGGAACTTGGGGTCAATACGATCCTGCCGGCTGCCGTGTTCTGCTTAGAGCTCGCCGAGGTCGCCGAGGGATTCAAGGAGCAGGAAGGCCGAGGTCGCACCTCGCTCAACATCGGCCAGTTTAATGGCGGGTGGCAGGTGAATGTCGTCCCGGATACGGCGCGGGTGCGTCTCGATTCACGGGTCGTATCCGACGAGGAGAAAGAGCGGGTGATAGAACTCGTGGAGACGCTGGGACAGAATGCAGCAGCTCAGGTTGGTGCTGGGTTCTTAAGCAAGGTTACAAACTACAAACCCCCAATCGTGAGTGATTTTCGAAACCCGTACGTGCAAAGTTTTATGTCTGTTGTTGCCGGAGAAAAGCAGGAGCTTGCCAAGGCAGAGATCGCTCCCTACTCGACTGATGCTGTTTCCATTATCCCACGGATTAAAATTCCGGTGGTGATCTATGGACCGGGAGATATTGCCCAGGCGCATCAACCCGATGAGTTCCTGGAACTTTCATCCCTATACGAGGCGCTCGATGTCTTCGCGCGGTTTTTGAATGAAGTGGTGATCAAGCGAAATGACTAATAAAACGGGCTCTTCGCTATTCGACCAGGCCTGTCTGTCCAATTGGTCAGGCAGGCTGCAACAGATGTGAGTAACCTCTTAATAGATGCCATGCAGAAGTGATCTCGATTTCAGGTGGTCGGCTTGAACTACGGTCCTTTTAATCTCTTAGGAAACCAGGAGACCAGGAAAAGGACGCACTTCCTGCTTTCTCATATCAGAACTGCAGTCTTGTCTCTCCTCCTGAGTTCCTCATAGTATTCGGATCAGTACGGGCCCATGCGGTTCTTGGGTAAAGCATAATTACTACGATAAGGACAGGTGATTGAATGAATAACGAAAAAAAGGTAACGGTGATCGCCCTGGGTGGAAACGCCATCTTAAAACCCGGACAGCGGGGGACATTCGACGAGCAGATGTTAAACGTCGAGACGACGTGCCATCAACTGGCGCAGATGGTCGAGTCGGGGAAGTACAAGATCATCATCACGCACGGGAACGGTCCGCAGGTAGGGAACATCCTCCTACAGAACGAGACAGCGAAGGACATCGCCGCGCCGATGCCACTCTACATCTGCGGGGCAGAGAGTCAGGGGCTAATCGGGTACATGATGCAGCAGACCCTGCACAACCTGCTCGTCGACAAGGGCAGGGGAGGAATCCCGATCGCTACCGTCGTGACGCAGGTTGTCGTCGACAAGAAGGACCAGGCCTTCCAGAACCCGACGAAGCCGGTCGGCCCGTTCTACTCTGAGGAAGAGGCAAAGCGCCTGCAGTCGGAGAAGGGATATCATGTCAAGGAGGATGCTGGTCGCGGCTGGCGTCGTGTTGTCCCTTCCCCTGACCCGATCGAGATCTTCGAGAAGGAGGCCGTGCGTCAGTTGGTCGACGCCCGATCGATCGTTATTGCTTCTGGTGGGGGCGGGATCCCGGTCCTCAAGGCGGGAGAGAAGCTCGTCGGTGTTGATGCGGTGATCGACAAGGACCTCGCTGG
>DQCH01000089.1:2604-4446 GCA_003545155.1 Candidatus Acetothermia bacterium | reverse complement strand
CTACCATGCCGAGGGCCACTTTGTAAAGGGTTCGATGGAGCCGAAGGTGCGCGCAGCAATCCGGTTCATCGAGGCTGGCGGCGAGAGGGCGGTCATTACGTCGCTCGATAAGGCGGTAGATGCACTTGACGGTAAAGCGGGAACAACAATCACTAAGGATTAAGGAGGAAACATGCTAACAAAGAAGCTACGTGGACGCGACTTCATCAGCCTAATGAACTACTCACGCGAAGAACTGGAGACGATTCTCGATGTGTCCCTCGATCTCAAACGCAAGCTTGCGATGGGAGAAGAGTGTGAGGTACTGAAGAACAAGACGCTGGCTATGGTCTTTGCCAACCCGTCCACCCGCACTCGCACGTCGTTTGAGGCTGCGATGACGCAGCTCGGTGGGCACGCGCAGTTCCACACTCCGCAGGTCATGCAGATCGCCCACCATGAGACGTGGATCGACACGGCAAAGGTCCTCGACCGCTACGTGGAAGGGATCATGATCCGCATGTACGGTTTGGAGAAGTACGGCATGGCACGCGATATCCTTAGCGTGATGGCCGACGCGGCGGAGATTCCGGTGTTCAACGCCCTCGACGACAAGGAACACCCGTTCCAGATCATGGCCGACCTCATGACGATGATCGAGAAACTGGGGCCGAACTGGCGCGAGAAGAAGATCGTAATGAGCTGGGCCTACTCCGAGCGTGTCAAGTCGGCGGGTGTACCGCAGACGATGGCCATTGCCGCATCGCTTCTGGGGATGAACCTCACCCTCGCCTACCCGAAGAAGTACGACGTTGACCCCGATTATATGGCGTTCGCCAACAAGGTGGCTGAAGAGAGCGGAGCGAAGATCGATGTCGTAAATGATGTCTTCGAGGCGTCCAAGAGCGCCGACGTGATCTACGCCAAGAGCTGGGGCAGCTTCATGATGAGCAAGGAAGAGGACCAGGAGTACCGCAAGCAGTTCAAGGACAACTGGTGCATCGCCAAGAAGCACTTCGATTTGGCCAACAAGCAAGCATCGTTCATGCACTGCCTGCCCGCCGACCGCAACCTCGAGGTGAAAGACGAGATCATCGACGGGCCAATGTCGGTCGTCTATGACCAGGCAGAGAACCGCTTGCACACCGAGAAGGCCATCCTGGCCCTATCGATGCGTCAGGGTTAGTTAAGGGGGAAAACATGAGTTGGTTTGACTTGAAAGGGCGCAGTCTAATCGGCGAGCTCGATTGGACGCGCGAAGAATACGACCTGGCGATGAAACTCACCGACCAGATGAAAGGGCTTTACTATAGCAGCAAGCCGCATCCGTACCTGGAGTACAAGACGTTTGCCATGATGTTCTTTTCTGGATCGACGCGCACGCGCATGTCGTTTGAGACCGCGATGACGCAGCTCGGGGGGCATTCGCAGTTCCTCAATCCGAGTACGATGCGCCTGTCGCTTGAGGATAAGCCTGGTGCTGGGGAGACAGTGAAGGATACAGCCAAGGCGATGGCTAGGTTTTGCGACGGGATCGGGATCCGCCTCCTCGATGATCAGATCGACTACTACGGTCAGGGCGACGAGGTTATGCACAGGTTCGCTGAGCACGCCGAGGTACCGATCATCAACATGGCATCGGACATCAACCACCCCTGCCAGTCGCTGACCGACATCTACACGATGCACGAGAAGCTGGAAGGGAACGTGAAGGGAAAGAAGATCGTCATTACGTGGGCGTATACCCCGTGGATTCGTGGGCGCTGCTCGGTGCAGGGGACGGCTCTTATCGCGGCAATGTACGGTATGGATGTTGTCGTTGCCAACCCGCCCGAGTTTGATCTTGACCCGAACGTGATGCAA
>DQCH01000089.1:0-2539 GCA_003545155.1 Candidatus Acetothermia bacterium | reverse complement strand
CCGCGCAACTGGTACACCGCTCGCCGCTACGACATCGGGAAAGAAGAAGAGCTAAAGATCGCGAACAGATACAAGGATTGGCGCTACACCGCCGAGCAGCAGAGGAAGCTCTGCGCTCCTGGGTATCTCCTTCAGTGTATGCCGATCGACCGAGGTAATGAGGCCGAGTCTTCAGTCTGTGACAACGAGCTCTCCTGGATCTACGACCAGGCCGAAAACCGCTTGCACACGCAGAAGGCAATCCTTACACTCACCATGGGAGGCCGAGTGTAGAGGTGAACGAGAGGACCACTGGGATGATCGGCACCGCCGTTCTCCGTCCGGATGCGATCGATAAGGTCCGTGGGGAGGCGAGGTTCGTTGATGATCTCGCCTTTCCTGGAATGCTACATGCCGCAGTGATCCGCAGCACCGTACCTCATGCAAAGATCTGCAAGCTCGACCTTAAAAGTATTTCGAAGCACCCCCGGGTCATCTGTACCCTAACCGCAAACGAGATCCCCGGAGCGAACGTGGTGCACGTCATCTACGACGATCAACCGGCCCTCGCCGATAAGGTTGTCCGCTATGTCGGCGAGCCGATCGCGCTTCTGGCCGCTGAGGACCGCACAAGTGCCAACCAAGCCATGAGGTTAGCTACGATCAATTATGAGGAGCTTCCAGCGGTCTTTGATTCACTTAAGGCCCTTCAGCTAGACGCACCCGTGGTCGCTGTCCCTGCGGCAACGGAAAAAGCGCCAAACCTGTTCAACGCCATGCATATCCGGAAGGGGAATGTTGCCCGAGGGTTCGCTCAGGCCGACATCATCGTTGAGGGTGAGTACCACACCGGTTATCAGGAGCATGCTTACCTTGAAACGCAAGGAGCGATCGCCGTCCCCGAGTCAAACGGGGCGATGGCGATCTACGGGACGATGCAGTGCCCGTTCTACGTCCAGGCCGCTGTGGCCAAGGTCCTTGGCCTGCCTCTATCGAAGGTGCGTGTGATACAAACTGCAACTGGCGGGGCGTTCGGAGGCAAGGAGGACGTCCCATCGCTCGTCGCCTGTTTGGCCGCTCTCCTCGCGTGGAAGGTACGCCGACCGGTGAAGCTCGTGCTCGACCGTAGGGAAGACATCCTGACAACGAGCAAGCGACATCCATCGATCGTCCGCTACAAGAGTGGGGCAAAGAAAGATGGGACCCTGACCGCGATCGAGGTTGACTTCGTCTACAATGCCGGCGCCTATCAGACCCTCTCCTCAGCCGTTTTATGGCGGGGTATTATCCACGCTTCAGGGCCGTACCGTGTCCCTCACGTGAAGGTCGAAGGCCGCTCAGTGGCCACCAACACCGTCCCTTGCGGCGCGTTTCGCGGGTTTGGAAGCCCACAGGTGATCTTTGCCCATGAGTCGCAGATGGACCTCCTCGCCGATCGATTGAAAATCGACCGTCTGGAGATCCGCCATCGAAACGCCCTTAAAACGAATGACGAGACCGCCACGAAACAGCGGCTGGGCGAGAGCGTGGGCGTGGCAGAGACGATAGAGAAGGCGGGTAAATTGGCGCACTGGAAGGAGCGGCTGCAAAGGGTGGAGACGTTCAACGCGGCATCGCGCGATCGTCGTCGCGGCCTGGGGATCTCTTCTGTCATGTACGGAGTTGGACTAGGAGGAAAAGCCCCGTTCCTGGACAAGGCCGGCGCGTATATGAAGCTTGAAGCCGACGGCTCGATCGGCATCGCTGTGGGAACGGTCGAGATGGGACAGGGATTGACGACCGCTCTCACTCAAATTGCTTCTGAAGCCTTAAGCGTCCCGTTTGACCGTATTCACCTTGCTCCGGTGGACAGCTCGCGGGTTCCTGACTCCGGACCGACGGTCGCCTCCCGCGGGACGATGATGAGCGGACTTGCGATCCTCGACGCGGCGGCGAAGCTCAAGGAGCGGATTCACCCTGTAGCCAAAGACCTTCATATCCCCAAAAACGAGATCTCCTCCCGCCTCAAGGAAATCGCACAAGCCTTCTGGATTAGAAACCTCGATCCTGCAGTCGAAGGTTGGGCAAAGGGTGCGCCAGTCGATTGGGACGAAGAGACTGGCCTGGGGAACGCCTACTTCGTCTACTCCTACGCTACTCACATCGCTCAAGTAGAGGTCGATCTCACCACAGGGGAGGCCTCGGTAGAGGATTTCGTTGCCGTGCATGATTCCGGACGAATCGTCAACCAGCAGCTCGCCTCTGGCCAGGTGGAAGGCGGGATCGTGCAGGGACTGGGTTTTGCGTTGATGGAAGAGATCCCACAAAAAGATGGCCACTTGATGACGACAGGCTTCACCACCTATCGCATCCCTACAATCCGTGACATCGCGGCGGACACCAAAGTAGCGTTTGTTGAAGCCCTCTATCCAGCTGGCCCGTTCGGGGCGAAGGGACTCGGTGAGGTTCCTTTGATGGCCGCCCATACTGCTGTCTCCCGCGCGGTGGCCCAAGCGCTCGGTGCGGCGGTCAACGCCTATCCACTCTCCCTAGAGCAGGTGAAGGAGCTCATTTCCCGCTG
>DQCH01000048.1:1451-4660 GCA_003545155.1 Candidatus Acetothermia bacterium | reverse complement strand
GGATCTGCTTGTGATCCTTCAGGAAATGAGAAAGCTCCACGCCTTCTCGCCTAAAGAATTAATCGATGAGACATCTATTAAGCGGTTAAGTTTCACCGCGGGAGAAGGATCAATCTACCCGTTCCTCGATCGCGTTGGCGAACAAAACCTCAAAGCAGCCCTCGCCACACTCGCCACCATCTACGAAGATCCGGGGAGGATCTTCTCCGCGCTTCTGCGCCATCTCACGCGGGTCCTGATGGTGCGCGTTTTACTTGACCAGGGATTCACCGCTACGAAGATGACAACGATGATCGCATCACCAAGCTGGCTCGTGCGTCGGCTCATCAGCCAGGCGAAGGCTCACCCCGTTCAAAGACTCACCGACGTTTTAGACCTCGGGGTCAAACTGGACTTAAAGGTCAAAAGTGGCGGCATCCGACCGGCCGATGCGCTCCTAAAATTGATCCTTGCCGCTACGACTCCTGCGCCACCCGCACCGGAATATGCTCGGAGAAGCCAGCCCTCTCGAGCAACAATCGACTAGCAACAAGAGCACAGTACACGCTTCCTACTACACCAATCCCCAACGTAATCGCAAACCCTTTGATAGGGCCGGTCCCGACCAGCAGGAGGATCAAAGCGGTAAGCAGAGTAGTGATGTTGGCATCGAGCAAGGCAGAGAGTGATTTCTCGAACCCCGCCCGCACCGCAGCGAGTGGCGACTTTCCGGTCCGTCGTTCCTCCTTAACTCGCTCGAAAATGATCACGTTAGCGTCAACCGTCATACCAATCGTCAGGATGATTCCCGCTATCCCTGGGAGGGTGAGGGTAGCGCTGAACAGCACCAAAGCTGCAAAGATAATCAGCATATTGAGAACAAGCGCGATATCCGCGACCACACCAAGGGCGCGGTAGTAGATAGGCATGTAGAGAAGGATGATGATAAACCCAGTGACGATGGTGAGCATTCCCCTGCGAATCGAGTCACTCCCCAGGCTTGGCCCGATTATTTCCTCCTCGACGAAACCCACGGCGACCGGAAGGGCACCGGTGCGCAGTACAATCGAGATTCTCGTCGCTTCCTCCTTGGTGAATCGGCCGGTGATCGTTGTCGAATCCTTCACCTGCCGCCAGCCTTGGGACGCGGCTTTCTTGATCGATTCAGTGATCCGCGGTGCGCTGTATACGGTATTATCAAGCACGATCGCCAGACGGTCATCCACCTTCAGATGCCGAAGCGCATCCACAAACTGTTGTGCCCCCTCCTGGTTGAAGCTTAAAGCGATGTACAGTTGTCCAGCCATCTGCACTGATTGAGAGGTGTGCACACGGGCGTCAGAGAGGGCTGCCCCGGTGAGGAGCGGCTCTCCCTCAACAAGATAAGGAATCCCGTCCCGATCACGCAGGACTTGCTGCGTGGCCGAGGTTGGAACGAGATCAGACATCGCGCTCGTCCCCGCCTCGAGCACCTTATAAAACTCGAGGATCGCGGTCTGGCCAATCAGATTGCGGGCCTCACCCGGGTTCTTCGCGCCTGGGAGGTTCACCAGCACCCTTTCCGTTCCCAATCGCTTGATCTCAGCGTTGGCCAGACCATACTGGTCGACCCGGTTGTTGAGGATTGCGATGATTCGATCGAGCGTATCTCGCTGTTGATCAGCGGCCATCTCCTCGATCCCTTCCGGCTTGAGGACAAGCCTTGCCCCGCCTTGCAGGTCGAGTCCGAGGTTGATCCCTACATCCTTCAGTGGCCAGAATGGGTAAAGGAGGGCAAGCGAGCCAACAGCGACCAAGAGCACGGTCCCAAACCGCAGCCAATCATTGCGTGTCATATTGCTGTGTGCCATTAAAAGCCCCCCTTATCAATCACTTCACACGCTTATCGACGACGCTACTTTTGGCGAGGCGAAGCTTCCCCCCGTCTTCAAGCTTAAGCACAACAGAAGTGTCGCCAATCGAATCGATCTCACCGTAGATCCCACCGGCGGTGACTACGCTGTCGCCACGCTTGACCCCTTTCACAAGTTCTTTGTGCTTTGCCTGGCGTCTGCGCTGCGGCCGGATCAACATGAAATAGAAGACTGCCGCGAACACGGCGAGGATGGCGACGAGGGAGATGATCGACTGCCCTGCCGCGGGCTCATCCTGCCCAAACGCCGCCTGCCCAAAGAGAAGAAGTCCCACTCCTACAGTAAAAACAACCGCTCTACCCATACTATCACTCCTTAAAGCTTACTGACACGCCAATGGCGATAGGCCCCGACGAAGAGAAATACAGTGCCTACAACGCCAAATATGACCGCTACAACGATCTCCGCACTCCCTGATAACCCCCTTCCTAAGGCGATTACACGTTCCAAAAGCACGAAAAGATCAGCCCAGATTATACAGTAAAGTCCAACCAAAATCGACATTCTCACCCGTTCTCTGAGCATGGACCATGAAGCAAGAAGGTCATAGAGAACACTCGCCACCGGGATAACCGTCCACAGAATTACCAACGCTGTCGCCGGGGCAGGAAGAAGTGAAATGGCAAACAGAAGTAGAAGGTGCCCAGGGAAGAGCGAAAGGAGCTTTGCCACCGCCCGCGCCTTAAGTGCGGGCTTAACTGATCGAAAAATCAGGTAGCCAAGGTAGAGGATGCTCTCTACGCCGATTACCACTTGCAAAGGTGGGGAGAGATTTCCAACAAACAACACAATCCCAAGGAGGGCAAGAATCAATGGATAAGACCAAATCGGAAGGGAAGAATGATTGCTGGTCATTTACTTGATCCCGGGGAGGAAGAGCCGTGCCAACAGAAACAGGAAACCGAACCCGAGGACATCGGTGACAGTAGTGAGGAAGATCCCCGAGGCAAGTGCCGGGTCCTTTCCTAAACCACGTAAACCGAGCGGAATCGCCACCCCGGCCACTCCCCCCACCACCAGAACAAAAAGCATTGCCAGGCAAGCGGCTACTCCCAACAGATAATCCCCTTTCCACAAGTAGGTGATGATCCCTACCGTTGCGCCGATGACCACGCCGTTTACAATACCCAACAGGGCTTCCTTAGCCAACAGGTGCCACCCGCGGCGATGCTCCAGTTCTCCCAAGGCCATTCCGCGCGTGATGATGGTCACCGTCTGCATCCCTGCACTTCCACCCTGTCCAGCGACGACTCCCATCAGCACAGCAAGTGCCGCCACCTTAGCAATAGTCTCCTCAAACACACCGACAACTACGGC
>DQCH01000048.1:428-1423 GCA_003545155.1 Candidatus Acetothermia bacterium | reverse complement strand
TGGTATCCACCCTCTCCTCAATCGGCACACTCGCCATTCCGTAAATATCTTCAGTCGCCTCTTCCCGGATCACGTCGATTACGTCGTCGATGGTGATAATCCCAAGGAGCTTCCGCTCGCTGTCGACAACAGGGAGCGCATAGTAGTTGTACTTATCGAACAGGCGCGCCACTTCCTCCACATCTGCCTCAACTGGGACAGAGATAACCTCTCGCATCAACAGAGAGGAAAGGTGCGTCTCCGGCCGGGCTAGCGCAAGGTCGCGCAAGGACAGGACACCCTGAAGTTGCCCCTGCTCATCAACCGCATAGGCGTAATAAACCGTCTCAGCTTCTTCCACCCGGCGACGAAGAAGGTCGATCGCCTCCTGGGCGGACATGTCAAGCGACAGGGCGACCACCTCAGGCGACATCAATCCACCGGCCGTATCCGGTGGGTAAGCGAGTAGATCAGTGAGAACCTCGGCTTCCTTCCGACCTAAACTGGAGAGAATCTTACGCTGCTCGGCCTCTGGGAGCTCCTCCAACAGGTCGACGGCGTCGTCGGGATCCATACGGGAGAGGATCTTGATCGCTTCCGTGCGATCGAGCTCGGAGAGGAGTTCGGCCGATTCCTCCGGCTCCATTTCCCCTAGTGGCTCGGCGGCAGCCCTCCGCAGATAGAGGCGATGCAAGAGATCAGACGCCTGCTCATCAGAAAGGTGAGAAAGCACCTCGGCAACATCGGCCGGGTGCTTCAGCAAGAGATCCCGTAGGACGACCTTCTTCTCCTCCATCACTCCTCCTCATAGAAAGCAAGTGCACTATTATACCACTCAAGACTAACAGTCAGCTCCTCGAATTGCCACATTGTATAGAAGGCGAACGAGCGCGTTGCCATTCCCTAAGCGAACAGAGCGAAGCAAGAACACAAAGCAAGTGGCCGACGGATTGGGGCTAAATGCATCCCCAGCATCTCATCTCATCTTCTTATATTACTTCATATAATTAAGGTAG
>DQCH01000048.1:0-353 GCA_003545155.1 Candidatus Acetothermia bacterium | reverse complement strand
TCGCTGCACAGGCGCTTGGATTACGAGAAGAGACAGTGTTAAAGACCCTCGTCTTTCAAGCAGACAATCACGCCTTTTTGCTCGCCCTGATGGGCGCAGATGGAACGGTGAGCGAGAAAAAGCTCGCTAAAGTCAGCAGCCACAAGCGGGTTAGGCCGGCTGCACCGCGCGATGCACAGCGGATCACCGGCTACAAGGTAGGAGGGATCAGTCCGCTGGGGATTGTGCGCCCGCTTCCAGTGGTTCTCGATCGTGCCCCTGCTTTGCTTCCGCAGGTGGTTATCAACGCCGGGACACGGGGAACCATGGTCCGGCTGGATACAGACGACCTCATTCGCCTCACCGGAGCCACA
>DQCH01000113.1:2914-4660 GCA_003545155.1 Candidatus Acetothermia bacterium | reverse complement strand
AGTGATGGGAACGACGTTCACGCCAGCGACAATCGCGTTCCCGAGGTAGTTGGGGTAGAATGGTTCCGGGATCAGGACCTCATCCCCTGGGTTCATCGTCGTCTGCAAGGCGAAGGTAAACGCCTCGCTTCCCCCGATCGTCACGCACATCTCATCGCTAGAGAGGTCGATGTCGTGTTCGGCATAGTAGCTGACGAGCGCGTCAAGGGTCGCCGGGAGCCCCGTCGAGGGACTGTAGGAGAGCACCTCGATCTGGGCGTTTCTCACCCCATCCATGAACGCTTTCGGGGTGGGAATGTCCGGTTGCCCAATATTCAGGTGGTAGACGGTTCGCCCACGCTTCTTCGCGGCGACGGCGAACGGGGTCAGGCGCCTGATCGGTGAGCCGGTCAGTTGTTCGGTTCGCTTAGATACGTCAGGCATAATCGAGAATCCACACCTCCTGGTGAGCCGGGAGGTTCTCACGCGTGAGGGTGACCTCCGAGCTTCCAATTCGTTTGACATTCTGTACCTTGCGCATGAAGTTGTCTACCGGCGCGATCGGGAAGCGCTCCCCAAGCCGCTCGGTCTTGTAGTGCATCGGAAAAACAACCTTTAGGTTTAAGATTTTCTTTGTCAGAGCTGCAGCCTCTTTCGGGCCAATCGTGAAATAGCCACCAACAGGTATAAACAAAACCTCCACCGAAGCGAGGGCCTCCACTTGTTCATCGGTCAGCGGATGCCCGAGATCACCGAGGTGCGCTAGCTGGATGCCTTCCATCGTAAAGGAGAAGATCGTGTTCGCCCCGCGTTTCTTACCTTCTACCTCGTCGTGGTAACTCGCAGTTCCCTTAAAGGTGATCCCCGCAGCGCTATGCTCACCTTCCTCACGGATCACAATTGGATTCCCCTTGACCCTTTCTACCGCGTTGTGGTCTGAGTGCTCATGACTCACTGTGACCACATCGGCAGTGAAATCGGGCGGGCGATAAGGAATCGTTGCATCGTAGGGATCGGTGATCACACGCCCCTCTTCCCCATCAATCAGGAAACAGGCATGCCCGATCCACTTGATTTTCATTTTTTCACCTCCTTGAATGCCGTTTGCAACATCACTTCTACTAGTTGTGGAAAAGCTATTCCAAGCGCAGCCGCCGCTTGCGGGAGGTCACTTGTCGGGGTCATACCAGGGAGTGTATTCACCTCAAGAAGGTAAGGGACCCCATTTTCTCCTAGCCGCAGATCGACGCGGGAAAATCCATAGCAGCCAAGGGCATGGTGAGCAGTGAGAGCAGCCTCCTGCACTCGCTGCGTCGTCTTCTCATCGAGCGGAGCCGGAACGAGAAACTCTGTCATCCCCTTCGTGTACTTGGCCTCATAGTCGTAAAAGTAGCTCTTCGGGCGCATCTCCACTAGCGGAAGGGCTCTCTCCTCCCCGTCGATAAGAAGGATCCCCGCGGTTAGGTCACGCCCGTAAATATACTCCTCAGAAAAAAGCGACCCGAACTCAGAAAGGATCTGCGAGGCAAGCGACGCAAGCGCTGGCTCCTCATCAACGATCCGTACACCAAGGCTTGAGCCCTGATCCCATGGCTTAAGGACAAGCGGAAACCCCAACTCATTGCGGGTCGCTTCGCAGAAGTCCTCAAGGCTCCCGCTGTGGAAAAGGTGC
Source organism: Candidatus Acetothermia bacterium (assembly GCA_003545155.1). Classification (GTDB taxonomy): domain Bacteria; phylum Bipolaricaulota; class Bipolaricaulia; order UBA7950; family UBA9294; genus UBA9294. Next base: position 3,009 of record DQCH01000113.1, on the reverse strand, counting down.
CCCCTCGGGACCACTAACCCTTTAGAAGCGAGAACTGCCTTGGCACGCGGTTTATCCATGCAAATCGCACTCGCCCGCGGGTCCGAGCCAGCATA
>DQCH01000113.1:1028-2886 GCA_003545155.1 Candidatus Acetothermia bacterium | reverse complement strand
TCCTCACCGCTTCCACCGTGAAGGCAACTAAAGACGCAGTCGACCCCACGTAGGCTAGGGACAAGATCATCCAGATTATCAACCTCTACCGCTAACACCGGATAACCGAGCCCTTCCAGTGCAGCATGGACACGCTGCCCAGAGATCAGGGAGACCTCCCGCTCCGGGGAGTTACCTCCGGAGAGCACACCGATCCGCTCCCATTTTCGCAATCTTGGCCTCCTCTTGTCACGAGTATACTCCTCACCCTTCCTAGGGACAAAGGACTAGGTTACCGATGCAAAGTGGGGACTCTCCCACTCTTAGTTCAACTTGACAGCCCTTTTCGAAGGCAGTATACTTTAGTCTTGCAATCAGCTGGTCCTTGAAAAGTGGATAGCGTGGTAATGTATTCTCTATTAGAGAAATACCCCTGTCACAAAGATAGAAACTAAAGAAACGGATCAAAACCTTAAACTAAGAGAGTTTGATCCCAGCTCAGGATAAACGCTAGCGGTGCGCCTAACACATGCAAGTCGAGCGATCGAACTGGACTGATCACCCTTCGGGGTGAGAGGACCAGTGACGGAGCGGCGGACTGGTGAGTAACGCGTAGCTAACCTACCCCCTTGACGGAGATAACTACCTGAAAGGGTAGCTAATACCCGATATTGCTCGAGATCGAAAGATCTTGAGCCAAAGGCGGTCTTGCCGTCGCAAGAGGAGGGGGCTGCGTCCTATTAGCTTGTTGGTGGGGTAATGGCCCACCAAGGCGATAATGGGTAGCTGGTCTGAGAGGATGGCCAGCCACATTGGGACTGAGATACNNACTCCTACGGGAGGCAGCAGTGGGGAATCTTTCGCAATGGGCGAAAGCCTGACGGAGCGACACCGCGTGAGGGATGAAGGCTTTCGGGTTGTAAACCTCTTTTCTGGGGGAAGAATAAGGGCGGGAGGAAATGCCCGTCCGATGACGGTACCCCAGGAATAAGCATCGGCTAACTTCGTGCCAGCAGCCGCGGTAAGACGAAGGATGCAAGCGTTATCCGGAATTACTGGGCGTAAAGGGCGCCTAGGCGGCTGAGCAAGTCACCCGTGAAAGCCCTCAGCTCAACTGAGGAATGTCGAGTGAAACTGCCCAGCTTGGGTGCAGGAGAGGAGGGTGGAACTCACAGAGTAGCGGTGGAATGCGTAGATACTGTGAGGTACCCCGATGGCGAAGGCAACCCTCTAGCCTGCTACCGACGCTGAAGCGCGAAAGCGTGGGGAGCAAAGGGGATTAGATACCCCCGTAGTCCACGCCGCAAACGATGTTCACTGGGTGTCGGTCGCTAATACAGATCGGTGCCGGAGCTAACGCGTTAAGTGAACCGCCTGGGGAGTACGGCCGCAAGGCTAAAACTCAAGAGAATTGACGGGGCCCCGCACAAGCGGTGGAGCACGTGGTTTAATTCGATGATAAGCGAAGAACCTCACCTGGGTTTGACATGCTAGTGGTAGGAACCGGAAACGGGGACGACCCTTGCCTTCGGGTAAGGGAGCTAGTACAGGTGATGCATGGCTGTCGTCAGTTCGTGTCGTGGGACGTTGGGTTAAGTCCCGAAACGAGCGCAACCCCTGTCGTCAGTTGCCAGCGGATAAAGCCGGGGACTCTGACGAGACTGCCGGTGAATAGCCGGAGGAAGGAGGGGATGACGTCAAGTCATCATGTCCCTTATGCCCAGGGCGACACACATGCTACAATGGGAGGTACAAAGGGCTGCAATGCCGTAAGGCGGAGCCAATCCAAAAAAACCTTCCTCAGTTCGGATTGAGGTCTGTAACTCGACCTCATGAAGCCGGAATCGCTAGTAATCGCAGGTCAGCCATACTGCGGTGA
>DQCH01000113.1:0-938 GCA_003545155.1 Candidatus Acetothermia bacterium | reverse complement strand
GGATCACCTCCTTTCTAGGGAGTAACCTGGACCAGCAGCGGTGACAGCGACCACGCTATCCCTTTTTACCTTTGCCATTCGTCCCCAGCGAAAGGTGACACAGGTTACCTTTTCTAACCGGAAACTCACCCTTGATGAGTCCTACCTTTCCTCCTTTTTAGCTCGGGAGCCGCATACCCTTAATCGGCAAAAGAAGGGGGATGAATGACACAAACCGTCGAGGAAAAGACAAGCTTCGAGCATCTATTGAGCCGGATGGGTGAATCAATTCACGTCGAGCGCGGGGAGATGATCTACCAGCCGGGTAACCCTAGCAACTCTGTCTATGTGGTAGAGGAAGGCAGGGTGAAGCTTGCCTACCTGGACGAGAGCGGAAAGAAGTTAACCCTTACCATCCTCGACCCTGGCGAGATCTTCGGGGAAATGTGCCTTGTCGGGGAAAAGCGCCGTCGCCATCTGGCGACCGCGATTGAGGAAGCGGTGGTCCGCTGCATTGACCGGCAGGTCTTTGCCAACGCGATCAATGCCGTTCCGCCTTATCTTCAGTTGATGCTCAAGCACTTCGCTAACCGCATGAATGAATTCGAGGAGACCCTGGAGGACCTCGCGTTCCGGGACATCCAAGGCCGACTCTCCCGCCAGCTCCTCAAGCTCTCTAACGATTACGGAGTGAAAACAGAGGAAGGGATCCTGATCGGTTTCCAAATCACCCATAAAGAGCTAGCTGACATGATCGGTTCAGCGCGTGAGAACACCACCCTCGCTCTCAATCGCTTCGCGCGTGAGGGGATCCTCGACAAAAGCCGCTACCGCATCGTGATCAAGAACGAGGAAGGACTGCGCGAGAAGTGTCACGCGCAGCAGAACTGATTATCGTTCCCCTTCTTGAAGTGTAGGCCCGACTAACTCCAAGTCGGGCCCTTCAACTTCCAACTCCT
>DQCH01000027.1 GCA_003545155.1 Candidatus Acetothermia bacterium | reverse complement strand
TAGAGCACTGCCTTGCCAAGGCAGGGGTCGCGGGTTCAAATCCCGTTTCCCGCTCTTTGTAAAAAAAGCTGGGAAGTCAAGGATGTTTGCCGGGGTGGCGGAATTGGCAGACGCAAGGGACTTAAAATCCCTTGAGGGTTTCCTCGTGCGGGTTCGAGTCCCGCTCCCGGCAGTTGAGAATCGCGGGGTGGAGCAATTAGGAAGCTCGTCGGGCTCATAACCCGGAGGTTGCTGGTTCGAATCCGGCCCCCGCAACCAGTCAGGCGGCGTAGCTCAACCGGTTTAGAGCGCTCGGCTCATATCCGAGAGGTTCGGGGTTCGAGTCCCTGCGCCGCTAGTTGTTTCATCGAATAAGGGGGCGTAGCTCTAATCGGGAGAGCGCTGCGTTCGCATCGCAGAGGTTGGCGGTTCGAATCCGCTCGCCTCCATTCTTTCCTCTTGTTTGATAAGTGCCTTTCCCCGTTTTGACGAAAGGGCACGATTCCTCACCTTGTTAACCTAGCCCCCGGCCCACCATAGAAGAAAAGCGATCCCGGATGAGACTATGCTGGTTCCGGCCAGGATAGCGACGGCTTTCCTCACCCCGAAGCGTGTGGCCAACCGGTGGTGGATATGGCGCTTGTCGCCCTGGAAGATCGACTGCCCGCGTACAATACGGCGAATGACGGCAAAGACGGTGTCACTCAGCGGAAGTGCCACGAGGAACAAGGCTGGCAGGATCGACCATCCCTTTGGGCCACGGTTGAGGATCATCAATGTAAGGATTGCAAGCAGGTATCCAAGGAGCTCGGCGCCGGTATCTCCCAAAAGGAGCCGGCCACGATGCCGGTTGAAGGGGTAAAACCCGACAAGTGCCCCCAACATGGCTGCAGCAAGGATCGCTCCCACGTAGTTCCCCAGCAAGGAAGCGATGATGATAAGGACGGTGAGCGGTGGGAGTAGTGTGGCGATGGCCAGCCCATCCAGCCCGTCGATCAGGTTCACCGCATTCATCAGGACAACCACCCAGAGGAAGGTCACGACCCTTTGAGCGCTTCCTAGATAGACTGTCGTGCCAAGGGAGATTAAATGAAGTGAAGAAAGACCAAACACTGCGAGGGTTGCTGCAATGCCCTGCCCGAGGAGCTTATACCAAGGAGAAAGGTCGATTTGATCATCGATTAGGCCAACAAGGACGATCACTGCGGCTCCCGCCAGGAGAAACGGGTTTAAATCGCAAAAGATCGGGATCATCCCCACGAGGGTGCCAACAAGGAGAACCGGGCCGCCGATCGGCCTACCGTCGTCCGCAGCCCGAAGCGGCCACGATCTCCCAGCGCGGAGGATCAAAAGAGCGCACACCATCGTGACGGCAAGAGAGAGTAGCGCCGCGGTGAGGAGTGTCACGACCATGGACTAAAGTGTAGAAAGAGGCCCCTTCCCGGGCAAGCTCTCCTTTGAAGGATTTAGAAAAGGCGGGATAACCTTGTTACCAGGTTAGTGCCATCCCGATCCTCCACTCGGTAAATCCGGAGGTATCGATGACCACTCCACTTGTCACCGAGAAGAAACCCCCAATGCCGATGGTCACTCCCATATCGCTTCGTCCCCAATCGAAGAGCATTCCAGTTGAGGTTGAGAAGAAGGTGTCGACAGAGAAGGTGAAGCCGCACCCACCAGGGGGGGGCTCCACTACCAGGGAGATGATCTCCCAGTAATCCTGCGGGTAGAAGAGATGGCCCTCTGCCAGGGCTTCGCTCAGTGGTTCGACGATCAAGCCGTATTCGGGGGTGGTGATGACATACTGCGTCGTATTCAGGTTCGAGATACTCCTTAAGGTAGTTCCGGCAAAAGACATCTCGAACTTGATCCCGTAGATGTCGATCCCGGTGATCACCGACCCACTTTGCAGGATGTCGGTGTAGACACTCAGGCAACCGTAGTCGGTTTCAAGAGAAGGGATAAAGGTAAGGCTCTTAGTCTGGAGCGAAAAGAAGAAATCCAGTGTCAGATTAAGCGGCATTCCGAACAAGTGGAGAAATGATAGCTCAAACCCCTGGCCCTCAAAGCCGGTACTGGCAAAGGTGGTGATACTTGTCAGTTCGAAGCAGTCAAAGTTGAGCTTGAAGGTGAGTTCCTCTCCCGAAAAACAGATATATGGGCCGCCGATAGTGGGGTCTACCAGGTACGTCTTTGTGAGTAAGCTCGAGGTGACCGTAGAGGAGATCTGAGTGAAGGTGATCCCACTAAAGTCTGCCCCGAGGAATGTGGCACTCTCAAATGAGGCAAACCCTCCTGGCAATTCCGCGTAGAGGTCGAATACATACCCATAATTGATCCCGCCGGGATGCCCCGGTCCCACCATCGCAGAATAGATCTTTATCACAAGGGGGGTAAGATCGAACTCCAACATACCCTGGGTATAGAGGAACGATCCGGATTGCGGTTCGAAGAGCATCACCCCATCAAAGCTGATAAACCCGAGCGAAGCATAAGCTCCTAGCTCCTGCCACAGCCATCCGCTAAAGATGAAATCCGAACTGCTCTTAATTTCCAAGAAGGCAATGCGAAAGCCTACATCGAGCGTCGAGGAGAAAGCGGAGAAGGGCATCGTCTGCTGTGGAGACAGTCCGATCTCAACCTCCCAACTCCCAAAGAACGGCCCCATGGCCAGGCAGGCTGCACTTCCCAGAAACACAAATAAGCTCACAATAACTACAATGCGGTAACTCACCTGAGACTCCCTTTCACTTCGGTCACAATAAGCTCCTGTGTGTTAAGCGCATCTTTTAAGCCCCTTTTTGCTCTTTTCTGACCCTATCCTGTAAACCCCACTGATCTCTACACTCTTCGACCAAGCCAGAGGGGAAATAGGTCACCCGCTTAATCAGCAGTGGTCCCTCTGGGGGTTGACATCGATTCCCTCTCACAAGGGGGCGGTTGGCGCGGGGTGGGTTTCCCGGTAAACTATTGAGTATGCGGCGGTTCGTGATTCTCGGTCACAAGGCGGCGGTAACGCCGCAGTTTAACCTGAACGACCTCCCCGGAAGTGCGGGGAGGATGGACCTCCTCTGCCGCGCGGTCGGGGCGGCCTTCTTTCTCTCACACGAGCTGCGCCACGACGTTGAGGTGACCCTACTGTTGCAGAATAAGGTCCAGGTCCGGCTTCTCGGAGAGAAGCTTCGGCACTTAAACCCGGATGAGCGGTCGACCGGCGCCCTACTAAAGCACGCTTTAGAAAAGCTGAGTGAAGAAGAGGTGGAGAGCACCCCAGGGATCTACATTTCCCAGGGGAATCTCAGTGTAACCCTTGACCGACTGTATCAGGTGGGAGCCCACCCAATCGTCCTCTGCGAAGAGGGGGACCTGTTTGACTCCGCCTCACTGCCGGAGGATCCTGTCTTCTTTCTCTCTGATCACCTCGAGTTCACAGCTCTAGAGGAAGAGGTACTCGCCGATCTACCTCGCCTTTCCCTGGGAGAGCAGTCCCTGCATGCGAGTCAGTGCATCACCATCGTCCACTACCTCCTCGACCGACAGCGCAAACAGGATCAGGCCGACCTCGTTTGTTGTCACAAGGTGTGGGGCGAGCCAAAGGCGATGCTGATCAAGGGGCTCCTTGAGGACTTTGGGATCCCGGTGAACCTCCTTTGCCACGTCCCTCCTTCCGTTTATCCAATGACGGTCGACGGCCTTGCCGAGGTGAGGCTTATGGTTTGCTCAAGCGACCTTCCTCGCGCCAAGGAGATCATCACCGAATACTTCGAGGAACCAACGGGCGAGTAGGAAAGATATCAGTACTCAGTGGCAAAGCGGTCAGGACCCACAA
>DQCH01000046.1:4603-9218 GCA_003545155.1 Candidatus Acetothermia bacterium | reverse complement strand
AACGACTACGGCCTGGACACGATCGAGGTTGGTGGAGCTATCGCCGTGGCGATGGAGGGTGGATTGGCCGCGTTCGGCGACGGGAAGCGAGCGATCGAGCTGCTACACGAGATTGGTCAAGGTACGCCTGTGGGGCGTATCTTGGGAAGCGGCGCAGTAGTGACAGGCAAGGCGTTTGGGGTTTCCCGTGTCCCGGCGGTCAAGGGGCAAAACATGCCCGCCTACGAGCCCCGCGCGATCAAGGGGATCGGCATGACCTATGCCGTCTCTACCATGGGCGCTGACCACACCTCCGGCTACACCATCGCCACGGAGATAATGGGCGTAAGCGGTAAGGTTGACCAGTTCGACGTGGACAAGGTGGAGCTGGTGCGAAACTTCCAGCACGCCACTGCGTTTATTGACACAACCGGCCATTGTCTGTTTATCGCGTTTGCCATCCTGGATATCGCCAGCGGGTTTGAGGGGATGGTAGAGGAGTGTAACGGCGTTTTAGGTACCGATTGGAACGGGGACGATGTAGGAAGGATCGGCAAGGAGATCATCGATATGGAGCGCTCGTTCAACAAGACAGCCGGATTCACAAAGGCCGATGATCGCCTGCCAGAGTTCATGACCCGTGAGCCGCTCCCACCGCACAACACGGTGTGGGATATTCCCGACGAGAAACTGGATGAAGTTCTTGGTTAGTCCAGCCTGAGGACTCGCTGTCTACCAGGGCACGAGCGATGGGCCGCTTCCTAAAAGGAGAGTGTCGTGGTTGAGGCGCGCCTCGTTGAGGTACACCTCTACGGCAAGTTGCGTCGTTTCGTTGCCAATCGTGATCCCACCGCTGAGTCGATCGTTTATATTTCTGTGGCCAAGGGTGAGACGATCAAGGACATCCTGCAAAAGATCGGCATCCCACAGGAGGATCTGGGAACGAATATCTTCCTAAACGGAGAGTACTCCTCGCTCACGCGACAAGTGAGATCAGGGGACCGGCTGGGAGTGTTCCCTGACAACATGCAGCTTCTTTACAAGTGGTACTTCCACAAGGCCGGTGATGAAGCGCATGATGGTGCATGTTGAGGTAAGACGCTCGTAGTCCGATTCCGCGAAGAATGTTGAACCCATCCGGACCGAGGACCCCGCAGAGAGAAGTTCCTTTAACGTTGGGGATAACCTCCTCAACGTTGGAGGGGTGCTCCGACCAACGTCGGAGATAAACTTCGACACTACCTCCGTTTTTGTAGTTACCTCTTTCAATGCCCACAGCTTGCTGCAGGGTTCTTTACCGCAGTTTGCCGATGGTTGCTCTTTGCTCACCATGCTTGTGCCGAGGATTTTCTTGACCTTCTGTTTATTTAGGTCTATTGTACGTATTAGCTAGGGTGTACTCATGACCAAGAAGAAAATAAAAGAGCTGCCAAAGCTTGACCGCCCGCGGGAGAAGCTAGAGGCGAAGGGTGCCGAAGCACTGTCGGACATGGAGCTTCTAGCGGCGCTGATCGGAAGCGGGGTTAAGGGCAAGGATGTCCTTGAGGTGGCCTCTAGCGTCTTGCGGGAGATTGGGCAACGCCTGGATCAATTGGATGTGAAGGCCTTGCGGGAGATTGAAGGGATTGGGCTGGCCAAGGCCTGCCAGATTGCCGCGGCGTTTGAGCTTTCGCGGCGCTATCTGCTCAAAGAAAGGATCGTGATTCGCGAGGCGAAGGACGTGCTCCCCTACATCCGGCACATCGCCGAGAAGCGCCAGGAGTACTTCGTGTGTCTATCGCTGAACGGAGCGAGCGAGGTGATCGAGTCCCGCGTGGTCACGGTGGGGTTGTTGGACTGCAATCAGGTTCATCCGCGGGAAGTCTTCGCCGACCCGATCGCCGATCGCGCCGCCTCTGTCATCCTTGCCCACAACCATCCCTCCGGCACGTTGGAACCAAGCCCTGAGGATCTCGCCCTCACTAAGCGGCTCGTGAAAGCGGGAGACCTCTTGGGAATCAAGGTTCTTGACCACATCATCGTCACCAAGCGCGGTTACATCTCTTTAAAGCAAGAAGGGCACTTATAATCGGCGCACCTGCTTACGTGGTATATAGGAGATAGTTCGCAGTTACCGGTGCAGCGTTCAAGGCTTACACGCTAAACGGATGCTTCTCCGGAGATAAACTCCGACGCTGCGAAAAAATGGATGTAGCGTTGCACCTTGTGTGCGACGTTATCTCTGATGCGACACAGCTCTACATCAAACTGCAGCATGAAGGCCAACTCCGCTTAGACCCTTGGGTTTTGCCTTTCAATGCCCCTTTAGCTTGCTGTGGGTTTTTTACTTGGCAGTTCCCGGTCCACTGAAGCGCGATTCTTGCGCTTGAAAGGGGAAAACGCTATAAAACGTCCATGTGGCAGCTAATTGTTTTGTTCTCAGCGGGTGCTTACGTAGGCTGGAGTGTCGGTGCCAATGATGCCGGAGACTGTATTGGCACATCTGTTGGTTCTGGTCTTCTCTCCTACAGGAGAGCCATCGTCCTTGTCGCCCTTTTCGTAGTCATTGGGGCACTGTTACAGGGCGAAAACGTCATGGAGACGGTGGGTAAAGGGATCGTAACGGTCGAGCTTCCCGCAGCGGCCATCTTCGCTGCGATGTTCTCGGCAGGGTTGTTTGTCACACTGGCCACTTTCTTTAGGCTTCCCGTCTCCACCTCGCAAGCCATCGTGGGAGGAGTCGCTGGGGTTGGGCTGGCTGCTGGTGTAGATGTGAACCTATCGAAGCTTGTGACTATCGCGGAAGTGTGGGTCATCTGCCCTTTTCTAACAGGTATTCTTGCTTTTGTGTTCTATCACGGTCTTGCCTTTCTCTTGCGTCGGCTAAGAAGGCCCAAACTTTGGGACCACGCCCTTGAAGTCCTTCTTATCCTCAGCGCTTGTTATGTCTCTTTCTCTCTTGGTGCAAACGATGTCGGGAACTCTGTAGGCCCGATCGCCAACCTCGGCGTTCACTCCATCTGGCTGCGCCTGTTGGGAGGCGTTTCGCTGGCAGTTGGGGCGTTGACCTTCGGTCGGAGGGTGACCGAGACCGTCGGAGGGGGCATCGTACGTCTTGATCCACTGAGCGCCGTTTCCGCCCAGGCCTCAGCTGCCGTAGCGGTCCACTTCTTCTCCATCCTTGGGATCCCTGTTTCAACCACACAAGCGATTGTTGGAGCGGTGGTGGGGGTGGGGCTTGTGAAGGGCATGAGGGCGATCAAGGGGCAGAGGGTAGTTGGAATCGTTGTCGGGTGGATTGGCACACCCACGACATCTGGGCTTGTCGCATTTGGTGTCTACAAACTCATCTCCTCCATTATGTAAGCTATTACGCGTCCTTACTTGTCCACTTAACCGATTGGTGTGTCGTCATTTCGCGACTGCGTGTTCGCCCTAGTCGATTGGCACGGACGCTGGCACGGATTAGAATAGATGAACCTTATCAGAAATGAGGCGATAGATATGCGTGCAAGAAAGTGCGCCGGTTTCATTCTAACTTTGGTGGTTGTAGCCCTGATAGCAACTGTCGGCATGGCACAGACGGTCGAGGTAACGACTTGGCAGCTCCCCAGTCCGAATAGTCTCCCAAGAGGGATCGGGGTTACCCCAAACGGCAAGGTCTTCTTCGCCGAATTCAATGTAGACAAAATTGGACTCTTGGACCCTATTACCAACGAGATCCGTGAGCGAGATGTGGGTGACGGCCCTAGTGGGCTTGTCGTGGCCGACAATGAGTCTGTCTACTATACGCTGGCCCTGGGCAACGCCCTGGAGCTACTCGTATTCATCGGCGGGGGCCATACATGGCCGGTTCCTACCCCAGGGTGCTGGCCAGGGAAGCTGGTTGAGGCTCCCTCGGGACCAGGAAAGGTGAACCTGTGGTTAAACGAGCGCCTCGCCGGGAAGGTGACCCGGTTCGCTCCTACTCAGATTACCGTTACCTTGCCCTTGATCATTACCCCGCCTGTCATCGTCAGCCCGAACATCTGGCAGATTGAGCCGATCACGTTTCCGGTCTCCCCGTCGACTTATCCGGGGAACCCAATGCTACCCCCGCCGATTGCCTACGTACCGGGGGTGACCACTGGCCCGTTCACTGAGTGGTCCCTTCTCGATGTAGGGGTGTACGTAGAGGATCTGGCGGTCGCACCTGACGGCAGAGTGTGGTTCACTCGAGGATTTTCGCCTCTTGCTGTACTCGATCCCGGAAGTGATACGGTCCTTCTCTACGGGCTTCCCACTGGGACAGATGCCCTAGGGGTAGCTGTGGACGTGACAGGGGACGTGTGGTTCACCGACATCTCGCGTCCGGCTATCGGACGACTCGACCCCACCACCGGCAACGTTCACCTCTGGACCATTCCTGGCGGTGTGCAGCCGTTCGACCTCGCCTTTGACGGGATGGGCAACGTCTGGTTCACCGATAGGGAGGCGGACGCTGTCGGCGTCCTGAGTCCGGCGACAGATGAGATCACTCTGTATCCGCTGCCTCCAAATACGCATCCCTTGTACCTGGTGATCGACGAGGTGGGGAACGTCTGGTTTACAGCTGAGGGTGGCAACTTTGTGGCAAGGTTGAAAATTCTTCCGGCTCTTGGTCCGCCACCGGTCATCT
>DQCH01000046.1:0-4473 GCA_003545155.1 Candidatus Acetothermia bacterium | reverse complement strand
ATGTCCCTTTACCCTGGTGGTCCTGCTGTTGCCTTAAAGGAGGTCGAATTCGTAACCACCTGGACACCGTAAGTATGAAGGCTGGCCATGTTCGGGCAGTGAATATCGGCCTTGTTGGACTTGCAGGGCAGAGTTTACCGCAACTTAAAAATCAGAAATGGAGGATCATGTCAGATCGCAAGATACGTAGCATGACACCAGAGGATCTCTACCGGTTCAAACTGATCTCCGATCCGCAAATTTCACCGGACGGCAAGATCGCCACCTACTGCGTGCACCGGGTAGACAAGGAAAAAGAGAAGAAGTACGCCAACCTATGGATTGTGCCCACCACCGGTGGCGAAGCCAGCCAGTTCACTTATGGAGATCAGACAGATACCCGACCCCGTTTCTCACCCGATGGCACGAAGATCGCCTTTCTCTCCAACCGTGATGAGGAGAAGCAACCTCAAATCTACCTCATGCCCGTTTATGGAGGTGAGGCGTACAAGCTCACCGACCTTAAGGGTACGATCGAGTCCTTCGAATGGTCACCCGATGGGGAAAAGCTTCTTCTGCAGTTTCGTAAAAAGGACGAAAAGGAGATCGAAAGGGAGAAGGATGAGGAGAAAAAGAAACTGGGGATCATCTACCGGCACATCACTCGTGTCTTCTTCAAAGAGGATGGGCTCGGGTTCTTACCGAATGAGCGGTGGCATCTATTAACGGTCGATGTCGCCACTGGGAAGACGACCCAGCTTACAGAGGGTGAGATCTATGATGAGCGGGAACCTGCCTGGTCACCCGATGGAACCAAGATTGCCTTCTGCTCCAATCGCAGCAAGGACCCAGATCTCGATCCCGACGCGATCGACCTCTATGTGCTCGCGATTAAGGATAAGACAATCCGCAAGATTGAGACCCCGCTGGGGCCGAAAGGGAGTCCGACCTTCTCCCCCGACGGAAGTTGGCTCGCCTACTACGGCCACGAGGGCAAAGGGCAGGACTGGAAGCAGACACGGCTGTGGGTCATCCCGACAGACGGAGCGGACGAGGCACGCTGTCTCACAAAAGGCTTCGACTTTGACGTATCTTCCTGGACGATCAACGACATGGGGAGCCTGCCCCAGGTCCCCCCGACGTGGTCGAAGGACGGAAAGACGATCTATTTTCAGGTGGCCCACCACGGGAACACCATCCTAAAGTCGCTGACGATGGATGGGAGTTCCCTTACTCTGTCCGAAGTGATCGATGAGGATGGAGTTGTGGGTACGTTCAGTTTCGATCGCGAGCAGGAAAAGTTGCTCTACTTCCACGGGAATATGCGCAATCCTGGTCAGGTGTGGCTTCGCGAGATGGCCTCTGGTCGCTCCCGCGTGCTGGCGGAGGTCAATGAGAAGCTGTTAAGGGAAATAGATCTGGGCGAGATGGAGCAGGTGTGGTTCAAAGGTACTTCAGGCAATGATCTGCAGGGGTGGATTCTGAAGCCACCAGGATTCGATCCCTCCAAGCGCTACCCCTCCATCCTGGAGATCCACGGCGGCCCTCGGGTGCAGTACGGGAACTTCTTTATGCACGAGTTCTACTTTCTAGCTGCCCAGGGCTATGTCGTTTATTTCTGCAATCCGCGGGGCGGACAGGGCTACGGAGAAGCGCACTCCAAGGCCATCCACAACAACTGGGGAACGGCCGATTACGAGGATCTGATGGCGTGGACCGATTTCGTGGCGGGGAAACCTTACATCGATGAGGCCCGTATGGGTGTCACTGGAGGCAGTTACGGTGGTTACATGACTGCCTGGATCATCGGTCATACCGATCGGTTCACAGCGGCAGTGACGCAGCGTTGCGTGAGTAACCTCATAAGCATGTACGGGTCAAGCGACTTCAACTGGGCCTTTCAACAGGAGTTCGGAGACGCTCCCCCGTGGGAGGATCTTCACAACTACTGGGAGCAGTCGCCTATGAAGCACATCGGAAATGCGAAGACACCAACTCTCATCATTCACAGTGAACAGGATCTGCGCTGTGCCATTGAGCAGGGCGAGCAGGTGTTTGTCGCATTGAAGCGGTTGGGGGTGGAAACGGAGATGGTGCGCTTTCCGGATGAGCCACACGGGCTGTCGCGTCAAGGGCGCACCGATCGCCGTGTCGCACGGCTGGAACATATCCTCCGCTGGTTCAACCGCTATCTGAAAGGGAAGAACGGCTGACAAATCCTGTGGGGACGGTGCCTGGTGCACTAGCCTCGCTGCGTTGATTCGCCTTGTGCGCGCAGGACGTTGGTCACCTATCAAAAGTCGTCACCCAACTGCCCCTGTGGGAGTCCGGTAGCCCCTTCTTTCAGGAAGGAGGAGACAAGCGGGTAGAAGAGGTCTGGGCGTTCAATCGGGACCGCGTGTCCACAATTGGGAAAAGAGACATACTGCGCGTTTGGGATTAGGGCCGCCGCCCGCCGCGCATAGCACGTAGGGATAAAACTGTCCCGCTCCCCACAGATGATCAGGGTCTTTGCAGATATGCGTGGTATGGCTGAGAGAATCGGCCGAAGCTCTCGCCTTGAGGTTCCCAAAAGTCCGTTTTCAGACCGCAATATCGCCAGGAAGGCCTGCTGGGCACCGGGAAGGGTGGCCAGTTCCACGTGGGCAGAAACCCATCCCGCTGGCGCTCTGCTGGGGTCCGCAAAACACCGACTGATGTAGCGCTTAACGCCCTTTGGCGTGGGGCAAAGAAGAAGCTCGCCAAGCAGAGGTAGGGTGCACAGGTGTAAAAAGGGATGCAGCCGCCGGCCGAGGAGGGCGGAGCTCACCAACACGAGGCGTTGTACTCGCACTGGCATTTGAAGGGTCAGGGCGATTCCAATACCACCGCCCATGGACAGGCCAACAATGTGTGCCCGCTCAATCTCTTGGAGGCTCATGAAGCCTAGGGCCACATGGACGAAAAAATCCACCGAATAGCCACGGAAGGGCTTGTCGGATCGACCGAGTCCGGGAAGTTCCAGCGCCCAAAGCCGGAAGTGATCATCAAGCCGTTCAAAAGCCCCGAGCCAATCCTCGACCGAGCCTCCGAGACCAGGAAGCAGAAGCACGTTCTCCCCATGTCCCCTTACCCAATAGCGGAGTCGGAAGCCATCCACTTTTGCGTAGCGGTCACGAGGAAACTTGCGCTCATCTGCGTCCGGCAAACTGTTCCTTAATGAACGCGGTGACCTTTTCATGTTCGGTTCCTTGGCGGCAGGAAAGGGAGAAAAACAGCTAGGATGAAAACCCCTTCTCCGCACCTCATTATACACTCATAAATAACATAAATATCCTTAAAAGCCCTTCTATTCTCACCCAAGCAGGCTTGACAGGAAGACCGTGCACTGGCTGTTTGGTACCCTGCTGGCCACGCTTGATTTTTGCCTGGAAGGGTGCGACACTAGCTGACCACGATGCATCGGGGGCTCCAAGTTTGCCTGGAGAAAAGGATATCCCGTTTGCAGGGTGAACGGTCTCAAGGGGGAGGGCGAGATGGATGATGCTTTAGGTATAGTAATTGCCATTGGGCTTGCTCTAGCGCTTGTGGTAGCATTATTTATGTTGGTTATCCCTGAGCCGGGGCAGCGGGCGGTGATCGCGACTGAGCGGCTCGATGTCGCTGTACTGACGTTCGAAAACAGTTCGTCATGGCCTGGGGTAGGAGAGACGCTTCGTGCCCGGATTGAGACGGAGCTTGTCAATGCCCCCGGAATCACGGTCTTTTCTCGATCGCGCTTGGACGAACTGCTCACCGAGCAGATGCTCGGCGAGGTGGGATTAATCGATCCAGCCACCGCGGCCCGTATTGGCTCCCTGACCGGGGTCAGCAAGTTGTTGACCGGAACGGTCTACGGGATCGAATCGCGCTCGGAAGAAACGACGGCCTGCGAGGAATGGAAAGATGGGGAGTGTGTCCAATCCGTGCCGGCGATAGCCTATACAGTGCGACTTCTGGGACAAATCCAAGTTGTGAGCGCGCAGACTGGCCAAATTGAACAAGCACTAGATGTTGAGCGGGGAGAAAACGTCACTGTCAAGCAGGGGAATACCTTCGGCGGTTATGAAACGCTGATCGTTCAGGCGGCCGAGGACATCGCCTCAGACATGGCCTCTCTTCTCACTTCGACCTATACTCGGGAGCTTCGTTACGGACTTTACAGATCGGTAAAGCCGAAGAGAAATGGCTATGTGGGTGAGGACGAGATCACCCGTTTTGAGCGCTTTGATGGTGAGGCTTACCTAATCGTTCACTTTACCCGTATCCGAAGTGATGATTCCTTTGACCTCTCGTGGATCGATCCTGAGGGAAACGTCGTTAAAAGTGTGGACGACATCGTGAGCAGTCGAGACTGGCGTCTCTACCAATTGGATCTCTCCGGTTTGCCCGACGGGCGTTTCACCGTGAGTGGAGCGCTCAACGGAGTCGAGGCGTTCGAGAAGGCATTTATCCTTAAACCCTAGGATCTGAACC
>DQCH01000036.1 GCA_003545155.1 Candidatus Acetothermia bacterium | reverse complement strand
CTCCGGTCGAGCTCCGCTTGGGCAAAAAAAGCCGATGCGTTGCGGAGAATCTCGTTCGCCCGCCGAAGCTCGCGGTTCTCCCGCTCAAGTTCCTTCATCTGGGCCCGCTCATCGCTCGTCAATTCTCCATGCCGACCCGTATCAATCTCGGTCCGACGCACCCACTTCCGAAGTGTTTCCGGGGTGCAACCAATCTTGCTCGCGATCGAGACGATCGCCGACCACTGAGAGTTGTGATCACGCTCGTGCTCCAGCACCATCCGCACCGCCCGCTCCCGCACCTCTGGGGAATACCTGCTTGTTCTTGTCATGACTCCATCCTCTCAAGAATTGAACTCTCCGGCAATCCCGGGGCGGTTCACACCTACCTCCCCCAGGGACGGGATCCGCAAGATCCGATGTTTGCCTACAAGCTGGCCTGGTTCTCACGCCTGCGGGAAGGGATTGCGAGTCGACCACATCTTGGCAACGTCTCCCTTGGCCAAGCGATCGCTTGAGGCGTGGATCGACATCGAACCAAGGGTGGCAATCCGTCCTTCTGACCACACCGTCTTTGTCGCCGAGTTTGACATTTAACTATAGGTGAGCTGAATACTGATAACCGATCGCTACTAACCAACCCCTAACGTCAAGGTGTAAAGAAGAGGGCAGCCGCCCGCACTGGGCAGGCCTCCAGATCCTTTACTTTTAGTGGGAAAGCGCTGAAATGCGGTGTGTCACCTTCTGCGATTACTTTCCCTAAATGAACGAGTCCCTCAACGATGGGAATCCCCTCACCAAGAAGAATGTGATGCACCGGATGATCGGTCGACTCGCCTTGATCGGGGCTCGGCGTATCAACGCCGAGGAGGGTAATCCCACTTCCGACAAGGAAACGGGCCGCCTCAGGGGTGATATACGGAAAATCGCGATAAAAGTCAGGCCTTCCCACGTGGGTGTCCCAACTGGTATGAACGAGGATGGCGCGGCCTTCAAGTGGCCCTGCTTTTTGGAAAGTCTCCGGCCCAATCCGCTTCAGTGATGTACTCATCACGACCGCAGGAAGGATCCGCAGTGGCATCTCAGCGAGGTCTTCTCCGCTTTCAATGAAGTGAAGCGGGCTATCAATATGGGTGCCACAATGGCAGTCAAGATGCGTGAACCGGGAAGTGTTGTGCCCCTCGTGCTCCACACGCGCGAGGTGCTCAATTCGTAGCCCAACAGCATCGCCTGGCCAGGTCTCTATCCCGTCCTTCAATTCTCGGGATAGATCGATGACGCGTATTTTCAAAGGCAGCCTCCTTAAACGGTTCTGAGGCACAGAGTCTATTCGGGCAAGTGAGCCGCTGCAACGAGCGCTTTGGCCTTTTGAGCGGCCTTGAGCTCACTTCAGTCTTGTTCTTGCAACGCCCGCCTACCATGGGAATCTGTAACCCGCATCCATAACTGATCCGACCTTTCCTTGATAATACGCGTCCTATGATGTATATTTTTTACGTATTCTTCTACGTATAGCTAGACCTATCAACAAACGGGGTGAAGGAACAATGAAAAAGCGCAGAGTGAATCTGACCTTGCCGGAAGATCTATGGAGCAAGTTACACACGCGTGTTCCATCACGCAAGATCAGCCAGTACATCGCGGAGGCAACCGTAGCTCGGCTTGCTGAAGAAGAGCGAGTTGCCTTGAGGGAACGCCTCAAAGAGCAGTACTTGGTGCGGGCGGCTCAAGACCGCCAGATGGCTGAAGAGTTTTTTGCCGCTGAACAGGAGGTCTCGGATCGGATTGTAGAGTGAAGAAGGTGGAAGCGTTGCCCGAATACAAACGTGGTGACGTCTGGCTCGCCAACTTGAATCCCGTCACCGGCTCAGAGCAAGGGAGGACTCGCCCTGTTATCATTATCCAAAACGAGATCGCAAACGAGTACAGTCCTGTTGTCATCATCGCGGCCATGACAACTACGGTAGGTTCCCAAAAGTACCCTACTGAGGTACACGTAAGCGCTCCAGAAGGCGGGTTGCGAAGAGACTCTGTGATCTTACTCAACCAGATACGCACCATTGACAAGAAACGCCTGATCGAACGCTGGGGCAGACTCAGCCCCAAGACAATGAAGAAACTAGACGAGGCCTTGAAGATCAGCTTGGGCCTCGTGCCACTTTGAAGCGGCCTGATCCTTACTTTCACCGAATCTCCAAGGTTTTACTGGTGCATTCAATCGTCAGCGCCCACCAGCGATCTTGATGAGACCAACGCCCTCCCGAAAATGCAGAGGCGGGAACAGCATCTCAGGGTCGAGTAGTAACTGACACAGGCTCGTAGTCCCGAAAGCCACTTTCAAGTTTGGTAGATTCCACCTTCAGCGGGAAAGGCAAAAAGAAGTTGGTTACTTAACCCCGGCGTTTATAATTTGATGACTAGGCAGGATAAGAGTAAAGCCACCTACTATGAGCTTGCCCAGTAATCGTCAACCAATCGTCAACCTTGCGTCAACCACCGCGCAACCCTTCAGATTAGGCACAATAAAGAGCAATACCTCCTAGAAATCCCAATCCGGTTTGGGATCAGGGAGGCAAAGCAGATGGTCGAGTGCCTCAAGGAGCTCCTCCGGTGCGGAGAGCTCGTCGGTCCACGAAAGCCCTGTTGCCGGGCGTACGCCCAGCCACATACGCGTAAACGCCCCCACAGAAGCGTTCAGCGTGGGGAGTGTTGTGTCCGTTCCCGGTTTTGCCTCTGAGGAAGGCCCCAGTGTTACCAGATAGTTTCCTGCTACCCCGCGCCACGGTGCGTCTTTTTCGAGGAAACCCTCGATCGGATCGGTGAGGATCAGATTAAAGCGTACCCTCTCTCCCGTAAGATGTGTTCGCTCCAGGCACCCGTTAAGATCACAGATTCGTACCTGCCAGTAAGCGCTTGCGCGCATCCTGCTTTCATATTTGGACTTCTCGCTCACCTGGCGCATCTTGAACGGTTTTTTGAGCAAATCCTGGAGTTGGATCCCCTGCGGTTCCCGCACTTTCACCAGCCGAACCTGGTCACCCAGGCTCTTCAACAGGGCGAGCAGTTCCAAGAACTGATCACGATTCTGATAAGTCATCCAGGAAATGCTGTAGGGACCACACTCTACGTCATCTGTCCGATACCAGAAATGATGTGTCAGCTCCCCATGAGCCCCGTCGCAGTAACCAAGACCAAAGCCATTTTTACTCCACAGCATCTCCGATTGAGTGAGACGTGCTGCTTCAAGGTTACAGGAGCCATGGCCACGATTCCGGGAAAGCCGTGAGGAGTGGACGGCCTCCCAATCGTCCGGGGTGATACGCCGGGGAATACGAGGCGATAGCTCTACCTCAAGTTGCGCCGGATCGAAGGAACACCAGTGTTCGTATCCGCCAGTGCCGAAGCCCAGTTGGTTGTAGTATCCCTGCTCAAACATCCCCAACGCTGACACGAGCGCACCCTGCGCCGCATCACGTGCTATGGCCATCGCGGCTAACTGGCTTGCCAGTCCACGCTTACGGGCAATCCGACCCGTAGTTACACCCGCCAGAGCAGAGAGCGTAAGATCCTCCTTGAGATAGCGGATCAAACCAGAGGCGGTGATCACCAAACTCTCAGCCTCACCGTTTACCTCTGCGACCATCGCGCGAGAGCTCTCGAGGAACAGGTCCATCGCCTCTTGCTCTTTCTTCTTTTCTATCCAACCGATCTCCCGATAGATTCGATGGACGGCTTCCTTATCCCTGCCAGGGTTATAGTCACGAAACCTCATGGTTGATCCCCTCTTGTTTATCCTTAAACCATCCCTAAAGCCCACAGTCGCAATAGGTCACTATGCCGGCCGGACAGACCCTAGCGCATATAGATCCCGCCGTTGGCGTTTATCGTCTCTCCGGTGATGTAGCCCGCCTCCTCAGAGGCGAGGAACGCAACGAGGGCAGCGATCTCCTCGGGCTCAGCGACACGTTTTACCGGGATCTTAGCGCGGATTTTCTCTCCGTGCTTCGCTAGAGCCTCAGCATTCATTTCGGTATTGGTATAACCGGGCGAGACGGCATTTACTGTGATTCTTGGAGCCAGTTCTAGTGCGAGGGACTTCGTCAGACCGATCAGACCCGATTTCGCCGCCGAGTAGTGCGCACCGTGATCCGATCCGGTCATCGCCCGAAGCGAACAGATATTGACAACTCGCCCCCAAGGCCCCTCCTTTATATAGCGAAGAGCCGCCTTCACCGTGTAAAGAGCAGCGGAGAGATTGACGGCCAGGGAGCGGTCCCAGTCCTTAATGGTCAACTCTTGCACCGTGCAGTGCTGGGAGAAGCCGGCATTGTTAACCACAATTTGTATCCCGCCGAACCGTTTCGCCGTCTCCTCCACCAGCGCCTCGGCCTCTTTGAATAAAGCGACATCGGCCTGGAA
>DQCH01000053.1 GCA_003545155.1 Candidatus Acetothermia bacterium | reverse complement strand
TCCTTAAGACAAGCGAAGCGTAAAGCCCTCCGCAAGGAGAGATCCACGCCCTGCCACGCCTCCCTCTCCCGCGCTCCTGTTCATCGGCAACGACGATTGTCCCCTCATCCGCCCCTGCAGCGACGAGCTTTCTCGCAGTGTCCTGGGTCGATGAAACCTGGCCGTAACGAAGAATTTGGTAGTTCATCCCATTCCTTTGCCCTTACGTAATGGGAAAGGTATCTCCTCCGTGGGGCATCACAAGAGTGCGGAACCTTTCACCGTACCGCTCGCGTGCATCTACCAACACGTCGTTTGGATCAGCAACCGGTTTTAAGAAAAAACGTTTAACAAGGTCTCCTCTCATCTCCGAGAGAAGATAAATCTCCGCCCGCCTAAGGTCATTCGCCAGGTAGATCGCCTTGTGCCCACCAAGCTTGAACCCTTCGCGCGCAAAGATGCCAAAGACGTCATCTGGCTTATCACAGCGCATCATCCAGTCGGTGAAGACTTCATGCCCAATCCCATCGGGACAGACCGCAAGGAGAAAGATCATCCCTCCATCCTTCACTGCTTTCGCGGCGTTATACAGAGCCTTGTGCGCCTGGTAGAGGTCGATATCCTTGGGGTGCCCCCCGGCCGAGACGATAACAAGGTCAGCCTGCTCGCTTACCTTCACCTGGAAAAGCGTATCCCAAAATGCCCTCCCCACAGCGTGGGCCTCCTCCACGTCACCGACGACCACCTTGGCCACCCGTCCCTGCGCGTCGAGGACGACATCGACGATGAAATCGACCCCGACCAGGCGTGCTGCCTCGCTCATCTCCTCGCTGATCGGGTTACCCACATAAACGCACCCTTCACAACGCCGATCGGTGAACTGAGCATGATTCATCCCGATCGTCTCCCGCCCGGCGACGCCGGGAAGGATGTTCTTCGGTCCGCCGGAGTAGCCGGCAAAGTAGTGCATGCCAATATGCCCAATCGTCACCACCCTGTCGGCTTCGGCGACAAGCCTGTTTATGAGAATTGGCGTCCCACGCGAGCTTTTTCCCACCTCCACCAAGTCGTGATCACAGTCGTTGATCCTCACGCAGAACTCGTGGCAAATTTCCCCCAGCATTTCCTCTAGTTCCTCTTCAGTTGGGAAACGGTGCGTCCCCGTACCCACGAGAAGCGTGACATCCTCCCTACGCACGCGAGAAGAGATACGCTCCCAAATCAAAGGGAAGATCTTCCGGGTAGGAGTGCGCCTGGTGTGATCGGTGACCACAAATACAACGCTCTCCCCGGGGTGGAAAAACGCTTCTGGGTCATCAAGCCCGATCGGATTCTCCCATGCAACGCGGAATGCCTGCTCGAACTCGATCCTCTCCGCTTCTTTTCCCTCAACTATCCCCAGAAGGTTCCTATCCGGAATGCTCAGCCCTACGGCGTCTTTACCGTAGGGAAGACGCAAATCTGCCAATGTTTATCACCTGCTGGCGGGATTCTAGCCCCGAGAAGGACAAAGGACAAACCTCGGTGGCAGAGTCCTTTCTCTCTGGGTAGACGGAAGCGTGTAGTAGATTTCGAGTCAAGAATCAAGATGTGATCCTAATTTTCACACAAACCTTATCTCAGGCTGCTCATTGAGGAATCATGGTATGTGTCCCCCGAACCCTATGGATAAGCGATGTTCAACTCGGCAGATGCTGCACGGAGACGTTTATCGGCGGTCCACAGGGGCACCCTTGTGAGAAGCGCTGAAGCGAGCAAGTGCACATCAATGAGACCAAGTCCACTGCCCATCAAGCGGTGAGATTCGATGAGGCGAAGGACTTCTTCATGCTTCGCGACCACCGCCGCAGGCAACGCATGTAGCAAAGAAAGGATCTCGGTTCGATTGGCGATGTTCCCGCAGGCCAGTTCCCCGATGATGAAGGGATGGCAGACCACTTCCGCTTTTTCGAGCAGCGTCTTCAGGCAAGCATTCCCTTTCCTCAAATGTGAGACCCAAATGGACGTGTCGACCAAAACCATGCCTAGCTATCTGCCATCCGCCGTCTGGGAACGGTCCGCAGATCCTTTTCAGTCGCACCAAGTTCGGCCAGCCTCTTGCTGCTCTCGCGAGCGATCAACGCCTCCAACCCCAGCTTCACCAAGGACGTTTTTTCCTTGATGCCGGTTAATTTCGCCGCTCGCTTGAGGGTCTCATCGTCGATGTTTAACGTTGTCCTCATATGTATCAGTATGCATCCTGGATGCATATTTATCAAGCTGTGTAAATTCCGAGGACACGCGCCTGTGAATCTGGATTTCATGACTTCACCGCGTCTTCGGGACAACCTTGTGCTACGGCGACAGCGAAGAGATCAATCCGAGGAACGTAGGCCCTATCTCAGTCTGCTCCTTGAGGAATTATGGTATGCGTCCCTGGAATTCCGCTGCTGATCAATCCTTTTCGCTTTTCTGATTCAGGTCTTCTTGAATCGCGGCAAGTTCTTCGAGGGCGGCTTGGAGATCCTCGATGATCTCGGCGGCGAGGACGTCGGGGGCGGGGAGGTTGGCGGAGTCTTCAAGGCTTTCGTCGCGTAGCCAGAAGATGTCTAGGCTGGCTTTGTCGCGGGCGATGATTTCGCCGTAGGTGTAGGCGCGCCAGCGGCCGTCGGGGTTGTCCTCCGACCACGTTGGACGGCGGTCATGGCGATTTTTCGGATTGTAGCAGGTGGCGAATTCATCAAGATCGGCGCGGGTCATTCTGTTCTGCTTGAGGGTGAAGTGCTCGTTGGTACGCAGATCGTAGAACCAGACGGTCTTGGTC
>DQCH01000109.1:8709-9006 GCA_003545155.1 Candidatus Acetothermia bacterium | reverse complement strand
CGATCCCGCTGCCAAAAGCGAGATTGCCGTCGATTCCCCACCAGGAAGGATCAGTCCCGAAAGGCCTGAAAGGTCCTCCTGTTTCTTGACGATTCTTCCCTTAATTCCTAGCTGCGCGAGGCTTCGAAGGTGCTCCCGCACCGCCCCCTGCAGACCAAGGACCCCGATCCTCATCTAGCGGACCTGCATCATCTCGTGCGGGGGAATCTCCTCGATCGAGATTCCGACCATCGCCTCCCCGAGTTCCCCGGAGACCTCGGCAAGAATCTTGGGGTCGTTGAAATGGGTCGTCGCTTG
>DQCH01000109.1:8347-8673 GCA_003545155.1 Candidatus Acetothermia bacterium | reverse complement strand
TCGGCCGGGGTGGCGATTCCGCCAGCAGCGAAGTTCACGACCGGAAGCCCTCCCGTCTCGCGGATCAGGCGGAGGATGGTGTAGGGAGCGCCCATCTCCTTGGCCATCACCATCAGCTCCTCCTCCGGAGCGGCGAGGACCTCGCGGATCTGCTCGTTCATCAGGCGCATGTGCTTCACCGCCTCGATGACATTCCCTGTTCCTGGTTCGCCCTTGGTGCGGATCATCGCCGCCCCCTCCGCGATCCTGCGGCACGCCTCCCCAAGGTTACGCGCCCCACAGACGAACGGAACCGTAAACGCCCATTTGTCGATGTGGTACTGGGG
>DQCH01000109.1:7879-8255 GCA_003545155.1 Candidatus Acetothermia bacterium | reverse complement strand
AGGATCTGCGCCTCCACGAAGTGTCCGATCCTCACCTTTGCCATGACCGGGATGGAGACCTCTGCTTGAATCTCCGCAACCTTCTTGGGGTCTGCCATGCGGGCAACCCCACCCTGAGCGCGAATATCGGCTGGGACGCGTTCAAGGGCCATCACAGCCACGGCTCCAGCGCTCTCAGCGATCTTCGCCTGCTGCGCAGTGGTGACATCCATGATCACCCCGCCTTTCAGCATCTCGGCTAGACCGCTCTTCACACGAAACGTTCCTTTTTTCACCATCGTTCTCACCCCGCAACTTTACTGACATGAAATTATACCGCTCCATCAAGGAAGACTAAAGGAGGGAAAAGGAGCGCATGATAATGGAAGCTGCAAGT
>DQCH01000109.1:0-7792 GCA_003545155.1 Candidatus Acetothermia bacterium | reverse complement strand
AAGTGCTTTCGTTGGTGCGGTATCATCTCCAAGGGGGGCAGTACCTACACTGCCCTTAGTTTCTCCCCTCCCGTTCCAGCTCGTTTCCCCAATTTAGTTTCTCCTCTAACACCCGGAAAAACGAGGGAGCATCTTTCATGCGGACGAGTTGGGTCGGGAAAGGAGCTCGCTTCACGATCACTTCTGCTCCGGGAGACAGATCTACGAGGTAGTCTCCGTCCACAAAGACGCTCACCGCGGTGCGGACTCGCACATGGAGGACCTCCTCCGCTGGGAAGATTACAGGTCGCAACCCCAACTTGTGTGTGGCAAGGGGGCTTGCCAGAATGCACGCCGCTGGCGGGACGATCACCGGTCCCCCGGCTGAGAGGGTGTAGGCAGTGGAGCCAGTTGCTGTCGCCAGGATCAGGCCGTCTCCGGGATAACTTGCCACCTCGCCATCGCTCCAGGAAAGCTCGAGTTCGCAGAAGCGGACCCGTGAGATTCCGGTGATGACAATGTCGTTTAAGACGGTTCCGCGGTTTTCCACGGAAGTGTAAGCGAGTCTCATCCGCTCTTCGATCGTGAACCGATCGTGCAATACCCCTTCCAGGGCTGAGGTGAGTGATGAGGCCCCCACTTGGGTGAGGAAGCCTAGGCTTCCCAGGTTCGCTCCAAGGATAGGGAGGGCGGAGTCAGCGAAGATCGAGGCGGCACGTAGCACGGTTCCGTCTCCGCCAAGTGCGACGACCAACGCCCCTTCCACCTCGTTTAACGACGGCTCTCCCCGATCGGCAGGGATTACTTCAATCCCTTGCAGTTGGCACCAGGCCTTGAGCTCAGCCAGGGCACGCAGCGAACCCTCCTTAGTTGTGTTAGCGACAGTATAGATCCTGTGAAGTTTCATCTTATTGATCGTACTCGGCGGTGCCCTTCTTCGTCAAAGTGGTCGGCGTCTAACATACTTCCAGCGGCAGAGTAAGTGCTCCAGTAAATCGATTCCCACATACAGGACGAGACCGAGGATCGCCATCGCTACGATTCCGGCAAATGCCAGGTCCCGCGCGTACAACATGTGCGCCTTGATAAAGGTTCCCAGCCCGGTTCCTAAGGCAGCGCTTGTCTCAGCAATGTACAGAAAGGCAACCCCAAGACCGATACTCACCCGTACGCTTGTCAGAATCTCGGGGAGGGTCGCTGGAAGGATGACGTGCCAGTACACCTGCCAACGGGTAGCCCCAGCGGAGAGGACGCTTGTCAGGTGCTCTTCGTCGATGTTTTGCGCCGCACCGCGTGATGAGACCAGGATCTGGAAGAAGAGGACGAGGGCCACTATCGCTACCTTAGTTGCGCTCCCCGTGCCAAAGACAAGGAAAAGGAAGAGGATGAACGCTACTTGCGGAATCGGGTAAGTGATGTAAATCATTGGTGAGACGAACCGGTTAAGGGTGTACTCGCGGCCGATTAAAAGGCCTAATGGAACAGCCGCAGCAAGGGCGATAAGTATTGCCAGGATGAGCCGCCAGGCGCTCGCAAAGAAGTGTCGTTGTAGTTCGGCCGTATTCTTCACCACCTGAGAGAGAGCCTCATAAGGGCCGGGAAGGAGCCGGGAATGGTTGATCGCGTTCACCGCAAGGCTCGCTATCTCCCACAAAAAAAGGAGGATGGCGATGCTCACGATGTAGGTGATCACCCGGTTCATCGCCGGGCTTTTCACAAAGCGCAGGATGCTTCTTGAAACCAGGACAATGGTGTCCTCGATGCGGGTGATTGCGTGTTTCATCGTTCGAGCGCCTCCCGTAGGTCGTGGACCGTCCTTTGGAATGCCTCGCTCTGGCGGTAGTCGAGTGACCCCATCTTTGGGTTGATCACGGTCGCCTTGACCCGCGCCGGCTGCTTTGTGAGAACAATGACCTCCTGCCCGAGGAAGGCTGCCTCGACGATATCGTGGGTAACGAGGATGAGCGAAAACCGGTGCTCTTGCCAGAGGGTAAGGAAGAGATCCTGGATCCTCTCGCGGGTGAGGGTGTCGAGCGAAGCGAGCGGCTCATCCATCAGCAGGACCGATGGTGCCGTCGAGAGGGCCCGCGCAATTCCCACACGGCGCTTCATCCCCTCGGAAAGCTCAGCAGGAAAACGGGACTTGACCTCCGTTAAGCCGAGATCGTGAAGGATCACCCCGGCGTTGTGCTCTGGGTAGTCCCCAGCGAGGAGAAGGCTCAGGTTGGCGTTTTGCCAAACCGTCTTCCAAGGAAGGAGGCCAGCGTTTTGCAGGATCAGAGCGACCTCTCGACGCGGGCCGGTGACTGGATTCCCTCCGATCTTAATCGTTCCGTTGCTCGGAGATAGAAGCCCAGCTAGTGCAAATAGGATTGAAGTCTTCCCACACCCGGAGGGTCCGATAAGGGCAAGACTTCTCCCCTTCTCTAAGCGGAAATCAACTCGCTCAACTGCCTGGACAGCGCGGTCGGCGCGGCCATAGTCGATTGTAAGGGACTCTACGTCAATCATTGCAGGAATTGGTCGGTTGTCAACTCCTCGTAGGCAAGGTACAACCGGGCATAGCGTTTGGAAATTGCCCAAGCGAGGACGCCCTCGAACTGTTCCTTACAAAGCATCCGTGGTGGTTGAAAGTAAGGGATCTCGAAGCTATCCAGAATCCCTTCGGGAACGGCCTCAGCAGTTAATCCAGGGAAAAACAGGGAGAGTGCCTCGTCGATCCCCGTCTCGACCAATTTTTCCCGGCTAGAGGTGTTTATCATCTTGATTGTTTCCTGGTAAGCGGCGTAGAAGTCCTCGATCAGTTCAGGTGATTCCTCGATCACCTCGCGGCGAAAGACGACCACGCTTGGAAGCAGGTCGATCCCCTCGAAGTCAGAGAGGCGGACCAACTCAAGCTGGCCACCTGCATATGGATAGTTGGAGATGTAGGTGATATATGGCTCTGGAAAGGCCGCGGCTGGCACCAACTGTGAACCGAACCACAGGGTTAATGCTAGCATGTCTGTCCAATAGGTATAGCGATCTTCTTTATTAATCCTGTACCCGAGGGTCTGAAGGAGCAGATCAATCTCGTATTCGAGATCGCTTCTGTAAATGGTTGCGATCTTATCGGCGCTGTTTTCGGTTGAGAGAAGTTCCTCCAGTGAATTAATATTGAAAGAGCGTGGTGAAATAATGATAAGGCTGTCGGTTTGATTTTCCTGATAGACAGCGCTGGTAATTACAACATCGGTTCCGCCACTGACGAGGAGGATTGCTGTAGTCACATCACAGACCATCCCATCGATATCCCCAGCCATCAGTGCCGCACTGCGTTCTTGATTATCGCTTAGTCCGACAAGCTCGACCCTGAGGTTATGTTTCTCGAACAGGCCCCACCCTTGTGCAAAAGCAAGGGGGAGGGATCCCATCACCGGAGGCAGGCTCATGCGAATATTTGGAAGCCCATCGGCTGTAGCGAGGCAAGTAAGGAGGATTAACAAGGCTAGGAACGGCAAAATCAAACGCCGGATAGAGACCATCGCGTTTCTCCTTCATATCAGTAGGCTTTATCCGTTGATTATACTAGGCCTTTCCCAGGTGACAAACGGATCGGGTTTAAGATCGGTCATTCAATGGGATAGGCGACAAGGGGATTGTCGCCTTAAATTTATGGGCTAACTACCTCCTCGTGGAATAAAGAGGCTTGTAAGAAGCGGAGGCCTCTCTTGTGGACTCGATCGTTTCGTGTAGGATCTGATTCTGTATGATTCAATTAGCGAGGTGGCTCTGGCGATATAGGGGACGGATACTGACTGGGTTACTCGCCCTTCTGGTAGTCGACGGCGCCGGGCTTTTGGTTCCACTTGTGATCAAAGACGCGATCGATCGACTCGCACGTGGCGAGGGAGGACTGGCTCGAAGTGGTTTATACATCGTCTCCCTCGCTGCCATCGTCATGGTCTTTCGTTTCCTGTGGCGATATTTCTTTATTGGGACTGCGCGGCGGATCGAACGGGACCTACGGGGGAAGCTTTACCACCATTTGTTAAGACTCTCAGCTACGTTTTACAATGAGCGCAAGACCGGAGACCTGATGGCGCATGCCACCAACGACATCGATGCGGTCAGCCGGGCCTGCGGGTTCGGAGTTCTTACCATCGCCGATCCATTGTTCATGATCCCTGTAGCTTTAGGGATCATGCTTACGATCGATCCACGGCTTACACTGTACGCAATCATCCCGCTTCCTATACTTACTCTATTCATGCTTGGTTTCGGAAAGGTGATCCACCACCGCTTCGAGGCAGTGCAAGAGACCTTCTCCGCAGTGATGGAGAAGGTACGAGAGAATGTTGCGGGAATCCGGGTGGTAAAGTCATTCGTACAGGAGGAGGGGACAAATCGGGACTTCAACCAGACGAGCCAGAGTTTGTTCGACAAGAATATGGCTCTGGTCCGGATTTGGGGCCTCTTTCATCCGCTCATCGAGCTATTGAGTGGGATGTCGCTAGCGATCCTCCTGTGGATTGGGGGACATAGGGTAATAGGGGGATCGATCTCGCTCGGTGACTTTGTCGCCTTCAGCCAATATCTAATGATGCTTGCCTGGCCGATGATCTCCCTGGGGTGGGCGGTGAACCTTCTTCAACGTGGGAGCGCCTCCCTCTCGCGCATCAATCGCCTCCTAGCTATTGCGCCGGAGATCACCGATCTTTCTAATCCGAAACCGCTTCGCGGGACGCGGCTTGAGATCAACGATCTTACCTTCTCCTATCCGAACGGGAATGGGAGTGGGGAAGTTCCAGCCCTCTCCGGGATCAATCTCACAATTGAGGAGGGAACGATCTTGGGGGTAGTAGGGCTAACTGGAGCGGGGAAGAGTACCCTTGCCCACCTCATTCCGCGCGTCTTCGATCCACCGCTGGGGACCGTTACCATCGGAGGAACGGACGTGCGTGAACTTTCGCTAAGAGAGCTTCGCGGGATCATTGGATTTGTCCCTCAAGACCCGTTCCTCTTCTCCTCAACGATCCGGGAAAACATCGCTTTTGGGCTTCCCGAGGCGACTTTCGATGAGGTAGAACGGGCAGCGCGACTTGCTGGCATACACGACGAGATCACCGATTTTTCCCAGGGGTATGACACAATAGTCGGAGAACGGGGGGTCTCTCTGTCCGGGGGGCAGAAGCAGCGGGTAGCGATCGCACGGGCGCTCCTCCTCGATCCGAAGGTCCTCATCTTCGACGACCCCCTCTCAGCGGTCGACGCCGAGAGGGAGGAATTCGTGCTCGCCAACCTACGGGAGTTCTTCCGTGGGAGGACATGCATCGTCATTGCCCACCGTTTATCTGCGGTGATGCATTCAGACCGGATCGTCGTCCTCGACAAGGGACAGATTGTAGAGTCCGGCACGCACGATGAACTGATCTCTTTTAACGGAATCTATAACCGAATCTGGCGCCTGCAGCAGGCGGAAAGGCGGGTGAATGACCGGTGAACCATGACATCCACGAGGATAAGGTCCTCGGTAAGGCCTTCGATCTTCGCCTGACGCGTCGGCTGTTGCGTTTCCTCACCCCCTACCGTGGGCTCTTCTTCGTTTGTGTTATCCTGATCCTGGCCATCACCGGAATTCAGATCGGACTTCCTTATCTGAGTAAACTGGCGATCGACGCCTACCTTACCCTTCCCCAAGCGATTGTCTCCATACCCGAGGCCCCTTCCTTTGGCGCTCCGATTCCTCTCGGAGACGGACGATACCTGATCGATGTGAAGAAGATCAATCCGGAGACACGACGCGCCTGGGAGGCGATGGGCATTCTCTCGGCGAAGCGCTATCTGTTCATCCCGCAAGAGAGCAAGGCCGCAGCGGTGGCGAGAAGGAATCCGCAACGTTTCACTGAACTTCCCGGCGGCTACATGGCCGACGAAGCGGGTCTGCGTGGACTTTCCCCAGCCGATCTCATCGCTTTACGTGGGCCAGCCATCGAGGGGGTTGTTCGCCTGGCTGGTCTGTTCGCATTTGCCCTTCTTGCTCGCTTCTTGTTTGGGGTACTACAAGTGTACCTCCTCCAGTACACCGGGCAGAGGGTCATGTACGACATGCGGCAAAAGATCTTCGACCACGTTCTGAAGCTCCCACTTGCCTACTTTGATCACACACCGGTGGGAAGGCTCGTCACCCGTGTGACGAACGATGTTAACGCGATCAATGAGATGTTCACCTCGATGCTTGTCAACCTGTTCCGCGATGCGTTCTTAATCATCGGAGTGATGGTAATCATGTTCCAACTCGAGTGGCGCATTGCGCTCGCTATCCTTGCCCTATTCCCGTTCATCTTCATCGCCGCGCTTGAGTTTCGCAACCGCGTCCGGGCAGCCTACCGCGAGGTACGCCGCCGGATCGCACAGCTGAACGCCTACCTCCAGGAGTCGATCTCTGGGATGAGGATCATCCAGGGCTTCGTCCAGGAACACAGAGAGAATGATCGCTTTATCGACATCAACCGTGGCAAGTATCGGGCCGACATGCGCCAACTTATTACCTTCGCCCTGTTCCGGCCATTGATGAGTTTCCTAAGCTCGTTCGCCATTGCCGTGGTGATCTGGTACGGTGGATTGAACGTCCTACGGGGTAGCCTAACCCTCGGAGCACTGACGGCATTTATTCAGTACGTGCGGATGCTCTTCGAGCCGGTCCTCGAGCTGTCGGAGGGATACAACGTCCTTCAGGCTGCGATGGCCTCAGCGGAGCGGATCTTTCTCCTTCTGGATGAGAACGAGGAAGACCGTGGCAAGGGGAAGATCATCAAGACCCTCCACGGCGAGGTCGAGTTTCGCAACGTCTGGTTCGCCTACAATGAGGGCGAGTGGATCCTAAAAGATGTGTCATTTACGGCCGCTCCAGGAGAGCGAGTGGCGATCGTTGGGCCGACCGGCTCTGGGAAGACGACGATCATCCGGTTGCTGCTCCGTATGTACCCCATACAGCGGGGGCAGATCCTTCTGGACGGCGTCCCTATCGATGAGCTCGACCTTTCCTACCTGCGCTCGCGTATGGCCGTCGTNNCCTGCAAGACGTCTTTCTCTTTGCGGGAAATATACTGGATAATATTCGTCTGCGTACGAACATCCCGGAGGAGGAAGCAGTCGAGGCGGCCCGTTTCGTCAGCGCAGACTTTGTGGAAGCCCTTCCCGATGGCTACCGAACAGAGGTTAAAGAGCGCGGGGCTACCCTTTCCGTTGGCGAACGTCAGCTCCTCTCTTTTGCCCGAGCGATCGCGTTCAAGCCACGGGTGTTGGTCTTAGACGAGGCCACAGCGAGCATCGACTCTCATACAGAACAACTTATTCAGAAGTCCCTGAACAAAATCATGAAAGGGCGGACTTCGATCGTTATTGCGCATCGCCTCTCCACCATCCGCGAGGCGGACAAGATCATCGTTTTGCACAAGGGGAAGGTGGTTGAGGAGGGAACGCATCAACAACTTCTTGCCATGGACGGCTTGTATGCGGCGCTTTACACTCTCCAGTTTGCTTAAGACTGGCAGCAGCGAGTAGAAGGTGCGAGGGAGGACCCTACACAACGCTGCCAGGAGCCAGAGGAATTAAGTGTTGTATCCCCGGAATTCATCTGGTCGAGATCGTGTTGGTGCGCTCGCGAGAGAACTGCGGCTTAAGCGTCAAAACTTGAAACGTCATCACTAAGCAAGTAGTATCTCTTGTAGATGAAGAAAGCGATACTATTCGGAAGTGATGAAGATGGTTGTTCACCCCAAAGTAAAGCGCAAGACAGCCTCTGTACGCACTAAGCGGGTTCAGACAGTCC
>DQCH01000002.1:1386-2956 GCA_003545155.1 Candidatus Acetothermia bacterium | reverse complement strand
GAAGAATTGATGGCAAGAACCAACAGGTTAAGCAGAACCGCGGTGAGGATGAAAAGCGTGTCGGTGCGTGCACCCTGTTGAAGCTCCGCAATAATGTGCTGATGTACTCGCTCAATCATATGATCTCCCTCCTTTCTAACGGCGGTCTGAAGCTTGACTTCATCGTAGCACTAACGCACGCCGCAACCAAGAAGTGAAAAGGTGTATTCGTCCCCATGTTTCATCCATCTAGTCGGAAGCCTGCACAAACGGACTCCAGTTCGATCCAGCGCAGACTCTTTGAAGTTTCCTGTTACGTTCTCCTCTCAGACCGCTACCGCTTCTTGACGAAAGGATTTGAGAGCGCTCTCCACCTCCTCATCGAAGATGTGAGTGTAGATCATCGTGGTCGATAGGTCGGCATGACCAAGCACCTTCTGCACCAGGCGGATCTTTCCTGTCTCCCGGTAGAGGTCCGGTAGCAAACGTATGCCGCAACGTGTGCGGTGAGATGTTCTACTCGTGCCAGGTTATTTCGGCACTCCTTTCCGGTCCTTGAGGACGCGCTCGATCCCCAGGTCAGTCGGTGAGCGGGTGGTTAAAGGACTTCTTTAAGACAGTGTAGGGGACGGTGGAGATATCCGCGCCGAGGACGGCGACATTGAGGATCTGTGAGACGACGTCCATCCCGTTTCCCTCCACTGGAAGTTTACGTTTGGGTTAAAGACTCTTTGGTAAGCGACTACCTTAGTCTCCTCTTGTTCTCTGACCCCGGCTACGCACATCTAACTGTAATCCACCTCTAGTTTCCCCGAGGAAAGGATTTTATTCGATCGGTGCTACGTCCCATCAACTTGACCGTACTTGTAAATTTCACCATACTCCTCCCGGGGTAAGAAAGGGGTGGGGGTTACAATGAGGCAGCTGGTCGTACTGGTCGGTCTTCCCGGATCTGGGAAAACAAGTTTCCGGGAGAGGCATCCTAAGTGGGCGGTTGTCTCGAGGGACGATATTCGCCGAACGGTATTCCATCGTGACTTCGATCTTGACTACGAAGACGCTGTCGAGCGGATCTTTTCCGTCGCCTTGGTGGAAGCAGTGCAATCACCAGCGCCGGTCGTCTGCGTCGACAACACCAATATTACGCGGGCGGAAAGGCAACCTCTGATTGAGGTAGCCTCTCTCGCTGGCCGTGAGCCGGTCGTGCATGTAATGCCGCTTCTTCCCCTCGAGGTGATGTACGAGAGAAAAAAGAAGCAATTAGAAGATCTTGCCCATGACTACCCCCGGCTCAAGGTTAGTGGCTTTCCTAAAGATCGCTACGAGGCGATGTATAGCCGCTACGAAGCAGTTGGCGAGGATGAAGGGTTTTCAAAGATCATCAACGAAGTGCCGTTGCCATCACCACTTCGGCATAAAAAGCGGGCACGGGTGGCTCGTCGAAAGCGGATCCGAAGAGTCGACGAACTAAAACCATTACCGCTCTTCGCCCAGTAGCGAGAAGAAAAGCGCCCTGGTGAAAAAGAGACGCCTCTCATCACAAAAGCTCTCGTCTTGCTGGTTAAGCTGTGGCTTGCATGACAAAGGAGAG
>DQCH01000002.1:0-1305 GCA_003545155.1 Candidatus Acetothermia bacterium | reverse complement strand
AGCCATCGCCATCATATGGGCCGTCCGTACTGCACGGGGACAGTAAGGGCAGCCTGGTGTGACGAAAACCTGGATGTGGACAGCCTCCTTTAATTTTGCAAGTTCATCCTTCGTTGTGCTTGAGAGGCCCACCCTTCCCGTTCCCACATCACTTATGTCTTCGATCAGCGATGGGAATTCATACCCGGAGGGGATGCCGAAGAAGCGAATCCCGCAGTCGCGTTCTCCTTCAACGACCACCGCCGGAACGCGATCGATCCTGTAACTCTTCGCCCTTTCCTCATCCCCTACTAGATCATGAACGACCAGTTTGATCTTTTCGGAGAGGGCCGCGGTCTCCTCAAGTAACTGGTGAGCGTCACGACATGAGGCACACTCAAACTCCTGCGTGAAAAACACAAGCCGCACCGGCCTTGACAGTTTAGAAAACTCTTTCCTCAGGTACTCTCGATCCTTCTCTCCAATCAGTGGCATGCTCCCTCCTACACTAGATCTAATAGCTGATCAATCTCCGGCCTGTTAAAGCCGATCACTATCTCGCCGTCTATCTCCAGTACTGGTGTGCCCATCTGTCCGCTTTTGTCCATCATCTCTTCGGCTAGGGACTGATCAGTGGAGACATCGATCTCTTCAAAGTCGATCTCTCTTGCACGTAAATACTCCTTCACCGCTTGGCACCACGAGCAGGTCGGCGTAGTGTACACCGTAACCTCGTGACTCACCCTTCTTCCTCCTTTTTCAACGTCTCTATAAGCGTGTGGATGCTTTTCTTTAATCGATAGCAGTTTCTTGACCCGTGTTTTTCTTTGGTTAGGATGCCGGCTCGTTCCAGCTTCCCTAAGTGATAGGAGACCGCCGGTTGACTCAGATCGAGACGATCGAGGATCTCCTGACATTCTAGCTTTCCCGATGCCAGCATCTCCACGATCTTGATGCGTTGCTCGTTTGCCAGGGCGGAGAAGACCTCCACCCATTTGGTTCTTTGTTCGTTGCTCATCAGCGGTTGCTCCTTATCTCTTGCTTATCTAAAATGATAACGTGGGTTATCGATTTTGTCAAGTATTTAAATACTTAAATGGTTGGAGGGGCGATGGGAAAAACGATCGTAAATCTCGTTGAAGGGATGAGATTCGCGGGACATGGAAAAAGCGGACATGAAGTAGCGATGGACGCCTCATCCAAGGTCGGAGGAGCTGATAGCACAGCCAGGCCGGTTGAGGTGATGCTCTGCGCGCTCGGGGGGTGCACCGGAATGGATGTCATCTCTATCTTGCGTAAGATGAACACTGAGCCGAGCTCTCTTAG
>DQCH01000080.1:3689-7115 GCA_003545155.1 Candidatus Acetothermia bacterium | reverse complement strand
GAACAAGATCGGGACATATCCTCTTGCGGTGCTCGCCCATCACCATCAAGTTCCTTTCTACGTCGCCGCGCCAACATCCACGATCGATCCCACGATCAAGAATGGAAGCCAGATCCCGATTGAAGAACGAGACCCCAGTGAGGTTACACAGATGAGAGGTGTTCGAATTGCACCCGAAGGTGTCAATGTTCGTAATCCCGCGTTCGATGTGACGCCTGCCGGCCTGATCACGGCGATCGTCACCGAACAGGGCGTGTTAAGACCTCCTTTAAGTGAGGCGATCAAGAATGTGTTGCACGATTGAAGATCTTATCACCACTGCACGGCGAATGGCTGAGCTAGGACTGGTCATCGGTAGCTTCGGCAACGTAAGCTGCCGCCAGGACGATCGCATCCTGATTACGCCGACGTGCCTGGATTACTCTCGTATGGAGCCAGCAGACCTCGTGACGCTTGACCTAGCCGGAAAGAAATTGGCCGGCGGGCGGGAGCCATCGTCCGAGTTTCGGCTCCACGTGGCGATCTACAGTGCCCGGCCCGATGCCCAGGCGATCGTACACACTCACAGCGCTCATGCCCTTGCTTTAAGCCTGGTCGCGACGGAGCTGCCCATGCTCACTGAAGAGATGGAATACGGCATCGGTGGGAACGTCCCTGTGGCGCCCTTTGTTCCTGCTGGAACGCAGGAGCTGGCCGATCAGGCCGCCGACATCTTGAAAGGAATCCCGAGCAAGGCGCTGATCCTCGCCCGCCATGGGGTGGTCGGCTTCGGGCAAAGCCTAAATGAAGCCCTGCTCATCTGCCAGCTGGTCGAGCGGAATGCCAAGATATATCTTCTAACCCAACCTCGATAACCTTTCGAGGGTTTTGGATAGGAGACTTCAATGGCCCCTCGACACCCCCTAGATCGCGCTAACTTCTGAGCGGGAGTTCTATCTTGGCGCTTTCGTTTGTGACATACATCACGTTCAGTTTTATACGATTTGTGTGATGTACGTTACCTTCTCTCAACGATAGCCTCATTCCTGTTTGGTCTTTGACCTCTTCTCCCACAAGCGAAATCCGGCTTTCTTGATGTTCGCGATGAGCTTCTGGCTTTCTCCTTTGATGAACTCCGGCGTGTAGTGACCGAGGGTGATCGCCTGCGCGTAGTTGTAGACGCCCTTCTCTTGAAGCTTGTGTTTCTTCGTCTCACTCACCTCGTTCCATTCACGGTCCTTATCGCGATAGAAGGAACGGATCTCATCATCGGTCGGTATGTGGTAGCCGTTTCGATGCACCACCGCTTCAAGCGGCAGGCGTGGCCGCAGCTGTGGCGATTCGTCCGGGTAGCCGAGGAAGACCAACCCGGCAGGGGCCACGTACTCCGGCACTCCGAGAAGCTCCTGTACATCGGTGGAGAGGATCATCCCAACGTATACGGTCCCCAGGCCCAGGCTCTCCGCAGCGATGACGATGTTCTGCAGCGCGATCACCGCATCCCAGTACGAGATAAAGAGGTTGATCGCCTGATCGTTGTAGAACGGCGCATCGTTTAGTTCAAACCAACGCTTGAGGCGGTACTGATCGATCAGGGCGATGATTGCCGCGGGTGCCTTAACCTCCATCCTCTCTAATTTTTTGGGGTCGTCGATGACGACAAGCGCGTAGGGTTGAAGGTTACCTGCACTGGCAGCGCGCGTTCCCGCGCGAAGGATCAGATCAAGCGTCTCGGGTTCGATAGGATCGGGTTTGAACTTGCGGATCGATCGATGGTTCATCAAGCAGTCAATCACCGGGTTTGGCATTGAAATTCCCCCTTTAGGACTTTTCTCTATTGTTCGTTAGCGTAAATGCCAACCTGTTCGTTCGCAACGAGTACTTACGTGATCTGCGAGCTATAGGGACTGCGGTAGCAGGAGGTGTGGGCGATTCACAGTCCTTAGGGTTTCACTATTTTTGGGGAACATGTTCCCTTCCCGGTGGTAACCAGGGCCTCCACCAGGTAGAGCGGGATCGCATATCAGGCCTTGGGCAACAGATAGAGGAGGACGGCAAAGTAGTGGCAGATGCTTCCTCCCATGACAAACAGATGCCAGATAGCGTGATTGTAGGGAAGCTTCTTCCACGCGTAGAAGATGATACCAAGCGTGTACACGACCCCGCCGGCGACCAACAAGATCAATCCACCGAAGGGAATCCTTGCCAACATCTCCTTGAAGGCGATCACACACAGCCATCCCATCAGGACGTAGGTCAAAACGGAGAGCTTCCTAAAACGGTCGATGAAGAGGGATCTCATGACGATGCCTACAGCAGCCAATCCCCAAATAACGCCAAGCAACGCCCATCCCCACACTCCCCGCAGGCTGATCAGGAGGAAAGGTGTATACGTGCCGGCAATTAGTAGATAAATCGAGCCGTAGTCAATAATTTTGAAGACAAGTTTAACACGGGGAAGTTGAAAGCTGTGATAGAGCGTCGATGCCAGGTGTAAAAGGACAAGGGTGGTGCCATAAATACTGAAACTGACAATGTGCCAGACATCGCCGCTGCGCACGGTGGCCAAAGTGACCAGCAGTGTCAACCCGGCCACACTAAGTCCGGCCCCGATACCGTGGGTCACCGCGTTGGCGATCTCTTCTCCCGGGGTGTAAAGCCTTTGAGGCTGGGACGTGGCCGTGTATTTTCCCTGTGACATCCTCATATCACCTTACTTGTGCTGTTGTGCATCGATGCCTGTCCATTCTCCATGTAGACTTAGAAATTGTCTTTCTTCCATCATACACGAGTGAGCCTCGGAGTAAAACAGCGTATCTCTTAACCACCTTGCGATCGGAAAAGAAGCCCGATAAGAAAGAGGTCTGCCTTTCCTTAACTTAGGTAAAGGACACATTATTCAAGGCCTAAGCGGGAATTCCCTTGATCTACCCACACGCACTCGGAGCATGAGAACAGTTTGAGGAGGAAATCACCGGTGAGAAGATCACCCGTGAGTATCTGCGCGCCATCGAGTGGGTGATCATCGTTGCTGTGGCGGGGCCGTGTGTGTTTGCCAAAGAGATCGTTAAAAAGAAGTAACCGTATCTTCCCTTTTGAGCATGCTGCTACTTTCAAAGCAGATTACAAGCAGCCTGCAAAGGCTAGAATACGCGGGATAAGATGTTACTCGGTCTGGTTGCCCGCTATAGCGTTCAACTTCTCGTTGATACCTTTCTACCCGCTGAACTGCGGTCTCATTTCAGTATGGGCATCACGCGGTACTTAGTCTGAATGCGTCGCATTTCATGCGATGTAGCTTTGTCTTTTAAGTTAGTACGACCACGTCTTGCGCTTGCGGACCCTTCTCCCCTTCGGTGACCGTGAACTCCACTTGCTGACCTTCGTTCAATGTGCGGTAGCCCTCGCCGCGAATGGCACTGAAATGTACGAAGATATCTTCGCCTT
>DQCH01000080.1:0-3545 GCA_003545155.1 Candidatus Acetothermia bacterium | reverse complement strand
CTGTTGTCAAGGTAAAGGATGAGCTTGCCTGGGTCGTGAGGCTTTTTACTGTTTTAGCTTAAGTGCGACTACCCTGACTTCAGGCAGCTAGGGATCAAGTGAACTGGGCAGGATCGGGGTTACATCTCTTGTGCCTACGACCCAGCGAGCCGGTCGGCTTCGCAGCGGGGGAGGGTTAGCCGATCCCGTCCCTGAACTTCAAGGAAGGCTTCTCTTAGGCAGTGATCATCGCCGAGGCTGCGTGAGCGGTCAACCTCTTTAGTGTTTGAAGCACCGCGGGGGACGATGGAGAAAATTGACGCGGTCTGTCACACTCCTCTATCTTATCCCTACGACAGTATGATGGAGGAAACCTAAGCTAGAATGGGACCGTTTAAGACTCCATGGCTAACTTTCTTCGCCTGGGTCGTCACTGGGGCGAGTGTGTTGGGCTCGATCATCTGGGCTTTGTGGTTCTTTAAACGAGGCAAGGGTCAATGATGAGC
The DNA here is from genome assembly GCA_003545155.1 of Candidatus Acetothermia bacterium. GTDB lineage: Bacteria > Bipolaricaulota > Bipolaricaulia > UBA7950 > UBA9294 > UBA9294. Next base: position 3,060 of record DQCH01000080.1, on the reverse strand, counting down.
GAAACCGCGATCTACGCGTTCGTTCTGCTGCTCTATATGGGATTACTCGTCATCGTTGGTCTGTTTACCTCGCGGAGTCTCCGAAACGTGGAGGACTTCTACATCGGCGGGCGAAGGATCGGCCCGTGGGTTACGGCTTTGTCCTATGTCGCCGCCTACTTCTCCTCAGTCGTCATCATTGGCGGTGGGGGCTTCGGCTATCAATACGGGATGTCCACCCTCTGGATCGGAGCGGTTAACGTCCTTTTGGGGTGCACTCTTGCCTGGATCGTTCTCGGTAGACGGCTAAGGGAGTTCACCACAAGACTTGGGACGATGACCATCCCAGGATTCCTGGCCACGCGGTTTAAGGCCAAGGAGGCCCGGATCATTTCTGCATTGGTTATCGCTGTTTTCTTGATCATCTACAACGTTAGCATTCTCAAAGGAATGGGTCACATCTTCGAGGGGTTGATGCACATTCCTTACATCGTCGGTGTCCTCCTCTCCGGCGTGATCATCGTTTTTTATGTCTCATTGGGAGGGTATCTCGCCGTGGTCTGGACTGGCTTCTTCCAGGCATGGGTGATGGGAGCAGGGCTGATCCTGCTCACCGTTGGGGCGCTTAAGGCCGTGGGAGGCCTGTCGGCGACCAACGCGGCACTCGCAGCGGTCGATCGGGGCCTAGTCGAAACACCCGGTGCCTGGGGCTGGGCTGGGTTGATCTCCTACGCCCTCATCGTCAGCTTCGGCGTCTGGGGGATGCCTCAGCTTCTGGTCAGGTTCTACTCGATCAAGAACGTCAATGTTCTGCGAATTGGGACGGTGGTTGCCTCGCTGGGTGGGAGCATGGCTTTGCTTCCTTACCTCGATGGTGCGATCGCAAGAGTCCTCCATCCCGGGCTTACCAACGCCGACCTTGCTATTCCCACGTTGGCTAAGACCGTCCTATCCCCGTGGGGCGGAGCGATCTTCCTCGCCGGGGTGATCGCTGCCGGCATGTCCACCTTCGCCTCCGTGTTGATCATCACCTCAAGCGCCATCGTCCATGATTTTGCTCAGAAAGGGCTCGGTAAACCGCTCTCGGAGAAACAGGCCTTTCGCTACAGTCGGATCACCAGCGCCGTGGTGGGTCTGGTTTCGCTTGGGATCGCGCTGCGGCCACCGGCTTTGGTGCTGGTGCTCACGGCCTTTGCTTGGGCGGTGATCGCCTCCACCTGTCTGTGGCCGATTCTCTTCGGAATTTACTGGAGGGGTGCGACGCGCTGGGGTATCCTCTCCTCGATGGGAAGTGGCTTGGTAGTATCTCTCATCTGGATGGCACTTGGATCACCATTCGGCCTGCACGGCTTCATCCCGGGGATCGCCAGCGGTTTGATCCTGCTCCTTCTAGTAAGCCGGTTTACCCGGAAACTCTCTACGGAGCACCTGGCCTGGGTTTGGGGCAAAAATAGGTCATCAAGCACAAAGGGACGGATATATCCTTCTCTGCGGTGAAAAGCTAACGATTCAGGCGAGCTTAATCTTCACCTTGACAAGGGAACGGACCAGTACTACACTTTGTGTGTTGTTGGTAGTCGTGCAGTCGTTTTAATTTGGAGTACAGTTTTCCTGATGTCCGTTTAGAACGTTCTGTCCCGATTAAACACCCAGCAAGAAGGAGGAGTACTGATTATGGCAGAGCGTGAAACCGGTACTGTTAAGTGGTTTAACGACTCTAAGGGCTATGGCTTCATCGAGCGCGAGGAAGGTGAAGATATCTTCGTGCACTTTCAGTCCATTCGCGGCGAGGGCTATCGCTCGTTGGATGAAGGACAGAAGGTGGAGTTCACGGTCACCGAAGGGGAGAAGGGTCCGCAAGCGCAAGACGTGGTTGCTCTATAGTATAAGAGCTTAAAGAGACATCAATATAGAGTGCGGCGCACTTTGAAAGGTGCGCCGCATTTTTAAGGACGGTCCTGACGACCCGTGTGAAAAAGTGTTGGGGCAGCGAAGAAGCAGTCTAACTTGTCTAGAGCGTCTTAAGTGTACTTGAGGCCGCTACCGGTGTTGAACAAGACGACCGTCTCATCGGGCATGAGCCAGCCCTTGGCAAGGAGTGTCTCCAGGGCGGCGAGAGTGGCGCCGCCTTCAGGGCAGGCGAAGATCCCCTCACGGCTGGCCATGCGCTTCTGGGCAGCAACTAAGGCATCATCCGAGACAGCGAGAGCTGTGCCATTGCTCTCTCGTACCGCGCGCAGGATCAAAAAGTCGCCGACCGCCACGGGAACACGCAGACCGGCGGCAACTGTCGCCGCGTTCTCCCACGGTGTCGCAAACTCCTCCCTGGCTTCGAAGGCACGTGGAATCGGGGCGCAACCTTGTGCTTGCACCACGACCATCCTGGGCCGATCTTTCCCGATCCAACCGAGGGCCTCCATCTCGGCAAACGCTTTCCACATCCCAATAAGACCGGTTCCCCCACCGGTTGGGTAAATGATGACGTCGGGAAGTTGCCAGTCGAAGGCCTCCGCCAGTTCGTAACCCATCGTCTTTTTCCCTTCAAGGCGGTAGGGCTCCTTGAGGGTGGAGACGTCGAACCAGCCGTGCTTGGCCGCAGCCTGCCTCGCCTGCTGGCCGCAGTCAGTGATCAGCCCGGGAACGAGCGTGACCTGCGCCCCGTACGCCTCGCACTCCAGCCGAAACGGAAGTGGTACGTCCTGAGGCATGAATACATGTGCCTTCATCCCCGCTTTAGCGGCATAGGCGGCCATCGCGCCAGCGGCATTTCCTGCCGAAGGGATCACCACTTCACTGACCCCCAGCTCTTTAGCACGCGAGATAGCCATACACAGACCGCGCGCCTTGAATGAGCCGGTGGGATTTAGGCCCTCGTCCTTGATGAAGAGGTTCCTCATCTTAAGCTTCCTCCCTAGACGTTCTGCCTGCAGGAGTGGGGTGTAGCCCTCTCCTAGACTGATGGCATTCTCCTCATTTCGAACAGGGAGGACCTCCTGATAGCGCCACAGCGACGCCACACGGACTGCAAGGTCTTCTCTTGACCACTCCTCCCTGACTCGTTTTAGGTCGTAGCGAGCGAGT
>DQCH01000116.1 GCA_003545155.1 Candidatus Acetothermia bacterium | reverse complement strand
CGATCATAGGCCGGGCATTCCGGGGAGTTTCATCCCCTGTGTCAGTGGTCCTAGCTTCTCTTGGGAAAGGGTCTGCGCATTCTTTTGCGCCTCTTGCACAGCGGCGATTAAAAGGTCGATGAGCATCTCCACATCGTTTGGGTCGACGACCTCTTTTTCGATCAATAGGTTTAACAGTTCCCCGCGGCCGTTCACCGTTGCTTTCACCATCCCCCCACCGGAGCTTGCCTCCACCTTCATCGCCGCAATCTCGGACTGTTTCTTCTCAAGCTCCTCTTGGAGTTTCTTCGCCTGCTTCATCAAGTTCCCCAGGTTCCCCATCCCCTTCATCATCCCTCCTTGACAATCTTTCCGTTAAATGTTTGACAAACAAGCTGTGCCTTTTCCAGCAGCTTCTTCCGGGAGGCAGGCTTGCGCACTACCCCGTCATCGAACTCAATATCCACGTTAAATTGATCTCCCAGATGGCGATGGACCATCCCCGCCAGGTACTGTAGATTCCCAGACTTCTCCAGGCTCTCCTTGTGGAAGTTGTGTTCAGGGTGAAAGGCAATTGTCACCTTGTTCCCAGAAAGGCGCGCAGTTCCCCCAAGGAGGAAGGCAGCGATGGCGATCCGCTCGTGCTCGATCTCCTCGATCATCTTCTTCCAGTGACCGGTGAAGTTTTCCTCCTCAGTAACGGCGGGTGATTCTGCTTCAGGCGTTGCGGATGTCTCTGAGTGCGATTCTTCTGTGGGGGCAGTTACTTCTACCCCCGAGTCGGGTGTAGCCGGTTCTTTCCGGTGTGACACCGCTTCAGGCGCGGCTTGCGGTAAACCCGTCCCTTCCAGGAGCGGGGTACCTGTTTTTTGGTCTGGTTCCTTGTCGGTAGACTTTGGCGCTTTCTCGGGAAGGGGAGGCTGCGGATGTGACCCAAGCTCGTCCATCAGGGTGAGAAGGCCAATTTCAAGGAGGATCTGCCGGTCGAGCGAGCGGTACAACTGCTGCTTAATGTCGAGCAGGCCGCGGCAAAGCCGGATATCACGCTTTTCGGTATCGCCGCCGTGGACAAGCCGGTCGCGCAGGATCCCGACCAGATCGTCGAGGAAGACCTCGAGATCCTTCCCTCGCTCGACGAGCGAGTCGATCGTCTTAAGGACGGTCTTGCGGTCCCCTGTCTCAACTGCCTTTAAAGTAAGTTCGCCTACCTCATGGCCGACCAGCCCAAGCATCTCTAGAAGCGCCTCTGTGGTGATCTCCCCGCTCTTAAAGCTCACTGCCTGTTCAAGCATTACAATCGCATCACGCATCCCTCCATTGGCCTTGCGGGCGAGGAGATGGAGTGCGTCCTTGGAGATCGTAATTTTCTCAGCTAGGGCGATCTCAGCGAGGCGGGCGGCGATCTTCTCCGATTGAATTTTGCGGAAGTCAAACGCCTGGCAGCGGGAGACGATCGTCCGTGGGACCTTATGCGGTTGCGTGGTGGCGAAGATGAATACGACATGCGGTGGTGGCTCCTCCAGAGTCTTTAGAAGAGCATTGAACGCCTCGTTGGTCAGCATATGAACCTCGTCGATGATGTAAACCTTTGTCTTTAGGTCGGTGGGGGCGAAGTTCACCTCCTCGCGCAGGCGGCGGATGTGGTCGATCCCCCGGTTGGAGGCACCGTCGATCTCCAGGATATCCAAAGAGCGAGAGGTAAGAATCGTTTTGCAGTTGGTACAGTTGTTGCATGGCTCTCCCCCTTGTGGGTTAAGGCAGTTGACCGCGCGTGCGAGGATACGGGCGATTGAGGTCTTGCCGATCCCACGTTCCCCGGCAAAGAGGTACGCGTGCGCTACCTCATCCGCGATCACCGCGTTTCGCAACGTGCGAACGATCTCCTCCTGGCCGACCACCTCGGAGAAACGCTGCGGCCTGAAGCGGCGGTAAAGGGAGATATATGCTGATGTGTCGCTCACCTGAAGATCACCATTCCTTTTCGGGGAGACTGGATTTGAACCAGCGNNGCTACCAGGCTGCGCCACTCCCCGCTCACCGCGTGATTATAGGCACAGGGCTTCCTGCGATCAATCGGACACATTGCCTCACCATCTAAACACTGGCTAGGCATGGATGTTTCGTTGTTGAAGAACCGAAAGTCTCAAACTGTACCTTGGCGAAGAGATATAAGGGTCGTCACGTTATACGACCACCTAGTTCTTCAGCATGTGGTCGGGAAGGAAGAGAAACAGATTTCGCGGGTTCGAGCGAGCTCGTCGGCCCAGCCGGTGCGCGTAAGATAAAAGGCCGGATCGAGAGCAAACACGCTTCGTTGCTAAAAGTCATTGGCGGGTAGCAAAGCCGCTCTTTCAAGGAATTCGGTGTACAGGGCAAGCGGCGTATGCGCGGTCATTTGGCATTGCTTAGCTTAGTTGGTTTGGGCTAATATGCTGCGGTCATGGATGATATATCTGTTTTGCCTCTTGTCCTATCAGGTTTTGTTTTCCTTTTGACATTTGTCGGGATTGTCCGGGAGCGGTTCCATCGTGCGATCGTTGCCTTTGCTGGTGCAGTGCTAATGGTAGTTGTGGGGATCGCTTTTGGCATTTACAGCGAATCTCAGGCGGTTACGGCAATCGACTTTAACACCCTGGCGCTTCTCTTTGGACTGATGATCGTGGTGGAAATATTCAAGACAACGGGATTTTTCCCCTACCTTGCTATCAAGGTAGGCAAGCTGGCGAGGGGAAGCCCGTGGCGGCTAATGCTCACTCTTGGCCTGTTTACTACGTTGGTTTCGATGTTCCTAGACAATGTAACTACGATCATGCTCGTGGCTCCAGTGACGATTCTCCTTGCCGACATCCTGGGGATCACTGCACTCCCGTTGCTGATGAGCGAAGCTCTCCTTTCCAACATCGGGGGTGTGGCCACCCTGATTGGGGATCCGCCGAATGTTTTGATTGGTTCAGCAGCCTCGTTGAGCTTCACCGATTTCCTTATTCATCTAGCACCAGTTGCATTTTTTGCTTGGCTCTTAACCCAGGCGCTGCTGCTGCTCATGTTTAGGAAAGAACTTTCACAGCCGCCGAGCAACCTCGCTCGCCTTGAGGAGATGGATGAGCGCAAGGCGTTGGTCCATCCCTCCGCTGCGCGACGAATGGTGGGCATCCTTACGGTGACCATTGTTCTTTTCTTCGTCCATGACCGGATTGGGCTACAACCCGGGTTTGTTGCTCTTATCGGAGCGGCGCTTGGCCTTCTGGTGATACGGCCTCCGCTGCGAAAAATCCTGGGCGATATGCCGTGGGACGTGATTCTTTTTTTCGTTTCGCTGTTCGTCATCGTTGGTGGATTAGAGGCATGCGGCCTCCTGAGATTGATCACAAAGGCCATTTTGGGCCTTACGATGTATGGGGTCGAGGTAACAGCGCTCGTGATCCTTTGGATGAGCGCCATCATGGCCTCGCTTGTGGACAGGATCCCATTTACCATTGCTATGCTCCCGATCCTTGGTGCCCTTGGTGCCCATGGCGTCAGGGTTGAGCCGCTTTGGTGGGCGCTGGCGCTGGGTGTAGGATTTGGGGCGAATGGGACGCCGATTGGATCGATGACGAATGTGGTGATGGTCTCCATAAGTGAGGAGGCTGGGACTCCACTTACCTTCCGTGCATGGCTTAAGAAAGGCCCCGTGGTGACATTCGGCACTTGCGTCATCGCCAGCCTCGCTCTAATCGTCGGGATCCGGTTGGGATTCTTCTGAGCCCACATTGGGACTCTGGGCAATCAATTAAACATAGGGATGATGGTGTTCCTTAGGCTAGTCCATGGGATGATCGTGCCCTTATTTTGCCGCCCCTTTGGCTTCAACGGCGCCCACGAGATGGTCAAGGAGGTATAGCATCCTCGCGCAGGCTTACGAGACGACCTCCGGCAGAAGGAGCCGTTTACGCTGGAGCTCAGCCACCACGCAGCATGAGCACGGCTTTGCTATTGTTTGAACAGGTGAAGACTACCAGAGCCTTGGGGCTGCCTTCCGGAACGGTTGCGTACAGGTCTTCGATGTCGATGTCTTTACGTGCCAGGGCCATGGTTAGCTTGCAAAGGAAGCCCGCGTAGTTGCGGAGTTCAAGGACGATGACCTCCCGCTCCTCCACCGGAAATTGCGCGGCCCGCAGGGCGTCCCGAGCGTAGAGATGAGCATCGACAAGTAGATGGAGAGCCACGCTGTCGCCTTCCGTCTGTACGGTGACGCCGAGGATGTTAATCCCCATTTCCGAAAGGATCCGGGAGATCTCTGCCAACAGCCCCACTCGGTTCTCCGTCCGGATAACGAGTTCCTTTCTCAGACGGGCGTCTCGCACTCCGTTCACTTCCTTCTCCCCTTGTAGTCCACCAGAATATAGAAGCGTCTCCTGATCGAAGTCTCTTTCTTTGGGTGTTTTTAAGCGGACATTGGGGAGTCTCTACAAACCCGCGGGTTCTCCATTCCCAACGAAACCTTACCCTTACCAATGTGTTAATTAGGGTAGCGTTCACGTATTTGCACGGTACGCGCATTCGCGGTACTTTAGGAAAGTAGAGACGTGTTTTTTGTTTCGAAGAACAAGGGGGAGAAGATAATGAGCATCAAACGACTACTGAGAGTATTTGTTACGGTTATCGTAGTTAGCTTCCTGATAACTATCTGGGGGTTGGGAACCCAGGCAACGACCGCATCTCCCGCCGCCGGCGCCTCGCCGATTGTGATTCAACGTACACCTGAGCGGGGCGAGGAGTTGCCCCTCGATGGCGCAATCAAGCTCGTCTTTGACCGGCCGATGGACCGCGCCTCTGTGGAGGTGGCGTTCTCGCTCTTGCCGTATGTGGCGGGCACCTTTACCTGGCCGGATGGGCGGACTCTCTGCTACAGCCCAGCCTCCCTGCTGGCACGGGATCAGACCTACGAGGTCATCCTGAGCACCGCGGCCACCGATCCCGAGGGACACCCTCTGAAGGAGGCCTACAGGTTTTGCTTTCGTACCGTCGGCTATCTTAAAGTCACACAGGTCATACCCGCTCCTGGTACAAAGGAGACCGAGGCCGATTCTACGATCACCGTGATCTTCAATCGTCCAGTTGTGCCCTTGATGGCGGTCTCCGATCCTGCGTATGCGGCCCTTCCCTATCCGGTGGTGTTTAACCCGGGGATCGAGGGTAAAGGCGAGTGGCTGAATACCTCGATCTATCTCTTCACCCCAAGCGAGCCCCTGGCCGGTGGGACGACCTACACGGCCTGTGTCGCTGCAGGTTTGACCGACACGACCGGTGGAATACTGGCGGAGGACTACCTCTGGACCTTCTCCACACAGCCGCCGGATGTGGTCTGGGTCAGCCCTGATGAAGGGAAAAAACTCGTCCCTGTAGATACGACGATTAAGATCACGTTTAACATGCCGATCGACCTTCCAAGCGCACAAGAGCGCTTCACCTTAAGGAGAACAAGCCTTTGGGGCGAGCTTCTGGTACAGCGCGTGGCGGGCACCTTTGACATCGAGGGCAACACGCTTACCTTCACACCCAATGAGTGGCTTGACTTTGACCAGAAATACGTTGTCTCGTTGGGCGCAGGCATTACTAGTGCCAGTGGTGGTCTGGGAATGCTGGATGACTATACGTGGCGTTTTACCACCGTCCCGCTGCCGCGCATCGTCTCTACCGATCCTGCGGACGGTGAACGCGATGCCTATCCCTACACATCTTTTGAGATCCACTTCAACGCGCCGATCGATCCTGACACCGTGATGGATAATATCGAGATGGAGCCCACCCTTTCCCCCGAGAAGGTTCACACCTACTTTCGCAGTTGGGACAACACGTTTGTGCTTAACTTCGATGCGCAGCCTAGTAGCGACTACGTTGTACACATCGGACCGAACATTGCAGACCCTTATGGCAACACTACCGGCCAGTGCATGACCGTGCTCTTTCGCACCGGACCGCTCGATCCAACGGCCTGGCTTCACGCGCCCGGCCGTGTCGGCACCTACAGCGCTTACGAACCCGCACGGATGTTCGTCGCCTACCGCAACACGGAGCACCTCGACCTCACCCTGTACCAGCTCACAATCGAGGAGTATTTTAAGGCGCAGAACGACTGGTATGATTTTGCTCCTTCATCCAAGGGGAAGCTCCGCCGCTGGTCGTTAAGCGTCAAGGCGCCGCTGAATGAACTGAGCTACATTCCTGTCGAGTTGACCGAAGAGGGCCAAAGCCTTGAGCCGGGTGTCTACTGCCTTGACCTGCGTGCCAACGGCGTCTCCTACAACCGGTGGCAGCACCGTCACCTCCTGGTGGTAAGCAAGGTTAACCTGACGCTCAAGAGCGACGAACATCAGGTGCTCG
>DQCH01000005.1:4701-9425 GCA_003545155.1 Candidatus Acetothermia bacterium | reverse complement strand
CCTCTCAACCTGCGCGATGACATCGATCTTGTCGTCTTTCGTGAGAACACCGAAGGCCTTTACTCCGGGGTCGAGTACTACCCAATCCCCGAAGACCTGCGCCACGTGCTTGATACTCACCCCAAGATGAAGCGATTCAGCGACATAGCCAATGAGGACATGGCGATTTCAACCCGCATATTTACCCGTAAGGGCTGCAGGACGATCCTGCGCGACGCATTTAACTACGCTAAGGAGCATAACTACAAGTCGGTCACCGTGGTGGAAAAACCAAACGTCATCCGCGAGACCTCAGGCCTAATGGTGCGCGAGGCGCGGATGATCGCCAAGGACTACCCCGGGATCGAACTGTGGGAGACCAACGTCGACGCGATGTGCATGTGGCTGGTGAAGAACCCGCAAAACTACGGGGTTCTTGTGTCAACGAACATGTTCGGCGACATCATCTCCGATCTCTCAGCGCAACTCGTCGGAGGGCTCGGGTTCGCTGCCGCCGGGAACATCGGCGATGACTACGCCGTGTTCGAGCCGACGCATGGTTCGGCACCTAAGTACGCAGGCCAGAACAAGGTCAACCCAATCGCCACGATCCGCGCTGCCAAGATGATGCTCGACTACCTTGGGGAGCGTGAGAAGGCTGATAAGATCGAGCGCGCCGTGGCACAGGTGATCGCAGAAGGGCGCGTCCGCACCTACGATATGGGTGGGAATTCTTCTACAGCGGAGATGGCAGAGGCGATCGCCTCTGCCATCGAATAGGAGGTCAAGATGCAATCGGTCAGCCGCAGGATGGCGCAGTTCGCTCTTTCTCTTACCTACAAGATGATCCCGGAAGCAGCGCGGAAGGAGGCAAAGCGGTTTTTGCTCGATAGCATCGGCTGTGCCCTCGCCGCCTTCGACCTTCCCGATATGAAGGCCGCCTACCGCTACATTAAGGAACTCGGCGGAACGCCGCAGGCGTCGATCATCGGCCATGGAACCCAGACAAACATGCCAAACGCCGCGCTTATGAACGCCCTGCTCATCAGAGCGATGGACTACAACGACATCTATTGGAAGCAGGATCCGTCGCACCCATCCGATATCATCCCGGCCGCGCTTGCCACGGGTGAGTACCGCGGCGCGAGCGGTAAGGATATTCTCGTGGGAATCGTGATCGCCTATGAGCTTGAGATGCGCCTTTGCCTTTCTGCCAATCCCGGGATCCGTGAAGTCGGTTGGCACCACGCCTCACTCACCCAGTTTGTGAGCCCACTCGTCGCCGGAAGGTTGCTCGGTCTCACAGAGGACGAAATGGTCGCTGCCGTCGGGATCAGCGGCTCTAGTCACTTTACCCTCGGCGGTGTCGTTGCCGGTCACCTGACGAACATGAAGAACACCGCTGACCCGATGGCGACTGAGGCAGGGGTGCGAGCGGCGATGCTCGCTAAAACCGGCTATACAGGCCCGGTGGAAGTATTCGAGGGGAAGGAGGGCACGTTCGACGTGCTTGGAAACGTCACCTGGGACCCAGATCTCATGCTGGATGGGCTCGGCGAGAACTTCCTGATCACGCAGTGCGGGTACAAGGCATTCCCGACCGAGGCCCTCACACATCAACCGATCACGGCAACGCTTGAGGTGATGGCCGAAAACGAGATCGACACGCATCAAGTGGAGGAGGTGCTCGTGAAAACGACCACCCGCGGAGCGGATATCCTGTCGGATCCAAGTAAGTACAAACCAACGACCAAGGAGACAGCCGATCACTCTCTCCCTTACTGCATCGCGGTTACAATCGCCAAGGGGAACGTCCTCCCCTCCGACTTCGAGGAGGAGGCGCTCAAGGACCCTTTCGTTTGGGAGCTACTCCCTAGGATCAAGGTTGTCGCCGATCCTGAGATTGACGCCCTCTTCCCAAAGGTAAAACGGGCAATTGTCACCGTCACGACCAGGGATGGAGGAAGCTTCACCAAGCAGGAAGACTTTGCCAAGGGACGGGCGGAACGCCCTCTTACAGATGAGGAGTTGATCGCAAAGTTCCGCGCCAACGCGTCAGGCGCCATCACCAACAGCCGTCTTGATGAGATTGCTCGCGGCACTCTAAACTTGGAGGAGGTCTCCGATATTCGCAACTACATGAAACTCCTGATCCGCGACCGCTAAGGGTGTCCACAGGCCGCTTTACACAGCAAGCGGCGCAAGTTATATGACCCGCAGAACTATTACGGGGTATCCTCCCCACCTAATTTAAGTTGCAGCTCTCCTTCCCCGATAAACTGTATAGGGCGATGTTCCTCGAAGACCTTGATCAATTGTTCCACATGTTCAGCCGGTTGAAGGTCAAACTCGAACACATCCTTTTCCAAGTAATGGTAGCGAGGAAGTTGGTCGGCGGGGACTCCTAAGGTCCAGTGGCCAGGAGGTAATCGATCAAATTGGAAGAAACCATCCGGATCGCTAATCTGAAGGCGTGTTTCCTCACTACAGCTAAGCTTCACTAAAACATTGGCTATCCCCACCCCTTGACCGGACGGCTCCTATTTAAAACTGTTGCAGGAAAACGGGTTGAAAGTCTGTAACGCTGATCACGCCTGCCGGACGAACCGCTCTAAACCAACCCAAGGCTATGAGCATCAACACCTTGGCAACGGAAAAGAGGGACCAAAGGTCGTTTTTAAGGATGAAAAGGGCTTCATCTCCTGTTTGCGAAATGGGAATCGGTTTCCTAAACTCATTCTCGTCGTTTACAACCAGCTGAATCATAAAGTGCAAATTTGAGGAGGAAACAATGGCGACAAACAGGGGGTATCAGGTGATCTCAGAGATGTCATACGAACCTTCCCCAGTGAACCGCGGCTACGCGGGGCAAACGCTTTACGTCAACATCGGCACCGGTAAGATCGAGTCACGACCTGTGACACAAGAGATGAAGGACAAATTCGTCGGTGGCCGAGGATTCGGCCTGTGGCGGCTGTGGAACGCGGTCAATGCGAAGACTAAGTGGAACGATCCGGAGAACGAGATAGTGATCGGCGCGGGTCCGATCGGGGGGATCACCACCTATGCAGGGGCAGGAAAGTCGCTTGTAGTAAGCCTTTCTCCGACAACAGGTAGCGTGATCGACTCTAACGTCGGCGGTTACTTCGGCCCCTACCTCAAGTTCTCAGGGTGGGACTCGCTGGAGATACAGGGAAAAGCCGACAAAGACGTGATCGTGTTCATCGACGGAGACAACGGTTCGGTGCAGATTCTGGAGAGCTCTGAGGGGGACCTAAACACGCACATCCTCTCGGAGAGACTGACGCACACCTTCGCCAAATCGGATGCCCCAAGGGACCTTCTTGCCATTTCCACCGTCTCCGCTGGCCTTGGCGCGCAGCACACGCATATCGGCTGCCTCAACTTCAGCTTCTTCGACATGAAGCGGAAGATTCCGCGAGTGAAGCAGGCCGGTCGCGGTGGAATCGGAACGGTCTTCCGTGATAAGAAAATCGCGGCGTTAGTGGTTAAGTACTCCGGCGTGCGTCCTGACTCCAACCATCCGGCCGATATCGAACGGTTGAAGCGTGCTGGCGAACGAATCAATAAGGAGATCTTCGAGCTCGATTCCTCGCAGTGCGACATGCGCCACATTGGGACCACGCACTTGGTGGAGATCATGAACGAGTATGACCTTTTGCCGATCCACAACTACAAGTTTGGCTCCCACCCCGAGGCGGATAAGATATCTTCTCCGGTCTGGAGGAAGCGGTTTACCCAGAATATGCCGGATGGGTGTTGGATCGGGTGTACGATGTCCTGCTCGCACGCGGTCGATCACTTTTCGCTGAAGACCGGGCCTTACAAGGGAACAGAGGTGACCGTGGATGGGCCGGAATACGAGACGATCGCTGGAAGCGCTAACATGGGGATCTTCGACCCCGACTTCGTTCTGGAGATGAACTTCTACTGCGATACCTACGGGATCGATACGATCTCCTACACGACAGCGATGGCGTTCGTCATGGAATGCTACGAGGCTGGCATCTTAAATGAGGAGTCGACCAACGGGCTTGATCTTCACTTCGGCAACAGCGAAGCCGCACTTAAATTGCTTCACGAGATGGGACGCGGCGAGGGGTTCGGTGCTATCGTTGGCCAGGGGATCCGTCAGATGAAGGAGTTCGTTATCAACAAGTACGGGGCCGACCCCGCCTTCCTGCAGGACATCGGTATGGAGTGCAAAGGGATGGAGTACTCCGAGTACGTAACCAAGGAGTCGCTTGCCATGCAGGGTGGTTACGGACTTGCTTTAAAAGGGCCGCAGCACGACGAGGCATGGTTGATTTTCATGGACATGGTTAATAACCAGATCCCGACTTTTAAGGATAAGGCTGAGGCTCTCCACTACTTCCCGATGTGGCGGACCTGGTTCGGTTTAATGGGTCTGTGCAAACTCCCATGGAACGACATTGAACCGGCAGACAACGCGCAGACCGACGAGCCAGCCAAGGTCCCAGAGCACGTGCAGAACTACTGCGACCTATTCACTGGGGTAACCGGCATCAAGGTCACTCCGAACGATCTGATCCTGCAATCGGAGCGGGTGTATAACTTCCAGCGTGTGTTCAACCTGAGGCTGGGGTACGGCCGCCGCGAACAAGACGCGATTCCCTACCGCTCTGCCGGTCCAGTTACTAAGGAGGAGTACGACTCCCGAGCACAGCGCTACGACGAGCAATTGCGGGAAAAGGTGGGGATTG
>DQCH01000005.1:3334-4554 GCA_003545155.1 Candidatus Acetothermia bacterium | reverse complement strand
AGACGTTAAAGAGGCTTGGGATCGACTTTCCGGACGTGGTTAAGACCGTTAGGCCATACCAAGAAGGCGATTAATGGTGGTCCAATGAAACGGATAGGAATCCTTGGAGGAACGAGCCCAGAGTCGACCGTCTCTTATTATGAACGGATCACACGCGAGTACACGCGGCGTTTCGGCAACTACGCCTACCCAGAAATCGTGATCTACAGCGTTTCGTTTCAGGAGTTCGTCGCTTGGCAAAGAGAAGGAAATTGGGACGCAATAGCCACCAAGATGGCTGAGATCTTCTGCATCCTCGCCGATGCCGGTGCCGAGATCGGCCTGATCGCTGCCAATACGTTGCACCGCGTCTTCGATGCTGTAGCTAACGAAAGCCCAATCCCGCTCCTTCATATCGTCGATGCCACCGCGGCGGTAATTAAGGCAAAAAATTTCTCAACGGTAGGGCTCCTCGGCACTCGTTATACGATGCAGGAGGCATTCTACGTCGATCGCCTCACTTCCCACGGGATTTCAACCATCATACCTGAGAAAAACCAACAAGAGGAGATCCACCGTGTGATTTACGAAGAGCTCACGCGCGGGATCATAAAGCCTTCATCAAAAGACCACTACTTAGCGATCATCGCTTCACTGAAAGAACGCGGTGCGGATGGGATCATACTTGGATGCACGGAGATCCCCCTGCTCGTTCAGGATGGGGATTGCGACCTCCCGTTATTCGATACAGCTATCATCCACGCCGATGCGGCGCTAGAAGAAGCCCTTAAATAGCTTGCTATCTGGTTTTTCGAGCCAGTTCTCCATGCTGGAACGCCGCACTTCAATCGTGCGTCAAACAAGTGGTCAACTTCAGGGTTTTTGAAATCTGAACCGGATTTTTGTATAATTTCTTTGGGTGGTGCCATGGTCTACGAAGCCGATCAAATTAAGGTGCTGGAGGATCTAGAGGCGGTACGCGTTCGCCCAGGGATGTACATTGGGAGCACCGGGCAGAGCGGGCTGATGCACCTCATCGAGGAAGTTGTCGACAACTCAATCGACGAGGCGCTCGATGGACACTGTAGCGAGATCCGTGTTACCGTCCATGCGGACAACCGCGTTACGGTAATCGACAATGGTCGTGGAATGCCCGTAGGTGTCCACAAAGAGACAGGAATTAATGCCGTGGAGCTTGTCATGACGACTCTTCACGCCGGCGGGAAGTTCGACCACAAGAG
>DQCH01000005.1:1965-3274 GCA_003545155.1 Candidatus Acetothermia bacterium | reverse complement strand
GCGTAGAGGTGCATCGGAACGGAAAACTCTACCGCCAGGAGTTCTCCCGAGGAGAAAAGCTCACTGAACTGGAGGTCGTGGGGGAATCTAAGGGAACTGGAACGACAGTCACCTTCCTTCCTGACGCGGAGATCTTCAGCGAGATCCGCTACAATTTCTCCAAGCTCTCCCACCGGTTGAAGGAACTCTCCTACCTGAACGGCGGCCTCCTAATCATACTGAATAACGAGGCAGCCGGCATCTTCCGCCGCTTTCAGGCAAAGGGCGGGATCATCTCCTTCGTCAAGGAACTCTGCGCGAATAAGGAGCCGCTTCACCCTAAGCCGATCTACATCAGCGGCAAAGAAGCAGGAACGACCGTCGAGATCGCCATGCAGTTTACCTCAAGCTACGACGAGTCAATCTTCGCGTTTGCCAACAATATCAACACAGTCGATGGCGGAACCCATCTGACAGGGTTCAAGGGTTCGCTCACCAAGTTTCTAAACGACTACGGACGCGAGAAGAAAATCTTACACAAGAACGATCCCAACCTGCGTGGAGACGATATCCGTGAAGGGTTGGTAGCGATCATCAGCGTGAAGCTTCCTCAACCGGAATTTGAGGGACAAACCAAAACCAAGTTAGGGAACCCTGAGATGGCGAGCCTAGTGACGAGTATTGTCCAGGAACAGCTTGCACTCTACTTTGGGAAAAACCCTAGAGTCGCTCGAACGATCATTGAAAAGTCGATCTCCTCAGGACGTGCACGAATGGCTGCTGCCAAGGCACGGAAGATGGCCCGACGGAAAGGCCCTCTCTTCTCCACAACTCTTCCCGGGAAGCTTGCCGATTGCTCCACCTCTGATCCCTCGAAAAGCGAGCTTTACATTGTAGAGGGGCCCTCCGCTGGTGGGAGCGCCAAGCAAGGGCGTGACCGAACCTTCCAGGCGATCCTCCCTTTGCGCGGAAAGGTGCTTAACGTGGAGAAGGCCCGTTTAACAAAGCTCCTCGACAATGCGGAATTGAAATCGATCATAACGGCGGTAGGAACAGGAATCCGTGAGGAGTTCACACCGGAGAAACTCCGCTACCATAAACTGATCATCATGGCTGACGCCGATGTGGACGGAGCACACATCTGCACGCTTCTTCTCACTTTCTTCTACCGCTACCTGCGAACTTTGATCGAACAGGGCTACATCTACATCGCCAAGCCGCCGCTCTATCAGGTGAAGGAAGGAAAGAAGACGCTTTACCTGTACACCGACGAGGAGCTAGAGCGTTTCCGTGCGGAAAACGACGGCCGCTTCTCGCTCAAGCGGTTCAA
>DQCH01000005.1:1625-1813 GCA_003545155.1 Candidatus Acetothermia bacterium | reverse complement strand
ATGGGAAACGACGTGGCCCTGCGCCGCGACTTCATCTGGGAGAACAGCGACAAGATCACCACCCTCGATATCTAACCTTCCTCTCTCCCCGTTTCTCACGCAAGGAGTTGCCACTGCTTCAGTCCCCAGAAATCGCTACAATAATCATGCGTAAGGAGGAAAGATGAGACGACAATCCGGGTTGGTCG
>DQCH01000005.1:0-1616 GCA_003545155.1 Candidatus Acetothermia bacterium | reverse complement strand
AACGCGGATCGCGCTTGTGGACCAGATAGGAACGCTCTTTGATATCCACTACCTGGCACGCTTCTCTGATATCGTCTCGTTCTAGATGGCGCTGTACTTAGTGATCTCCCTCGGTGCTGTTACGGTCGCATGGGTAGGATGGAACCTTACCCTCGACGCATTATGGCAGCCGACCGACCGGGTGACCATGCGGCGGATTCTTGACCTTGCCAAAGTGAAAGAGGGGGAACATGTCCTTGACCTCGGCTGTGGGGATGGACGGTTTGTGGTCGCTGCAGCGCGCGAGTTCAAAGCACGTGCGACCGGGATCGAGATCGACCCCTGCCGCGTCCTGTGGGCAAAGGCATGGCTTCTCCTTGCCGGTCTCTCCCAGCGTGGTGCGCGGATCATCTGGGGAAACATGTACACGGCCGATCTTCTCAACGCTGACATTGTGATCCTTTTTCTCTCCGCCAAAGCTAACTTTCGGTTAAAGGAACGACTGCGCCACGAGCTCAAGGAGGGAGCGCGGATAGTTTCCTACTACCACCCAATATGGGGCTGGAAACCGGACGAAATTGGCGAAGCCAAGAAGGGTTACCCCCTCTACCTCTATCGTGTCAAAGGGGAACAATGACACGAACTCTCGCTTCACTGGTCAAGGCGCTCAGGCTGCCCTCCCGAGCGGAGTGGCAAGAGGTTAAGATTACCGAGATTACTGAGGATTCTCGCCTGATCAAGCCTGGATCCCTGTTTGTCGCCATCCGTGGGTACGTCGACGACGGCCACCGCTACATCGATGAAGCGATTGCCCGCGGGGCAACCGCCGTTATCACAGAACAGGATACCTCCTGCTCTGTGCCCTGTATCCGCGTAATCGATGCGAGGGTAGCACTGGCAAGGCTATCCGCCATCTTCTTTGGAAACCCAACGCAAGGGCTGTTTACGGTCGGAGTGACGGGAACGAATGGGAAGACCACGGTCTGTCACCTGATCGCTCACCTATTGGACAAAGAGAAGACCACCCTCATTAGCACCGTGGCGAACGAAGACCGAGGCCTGCGAGCGGTGACGACCCCGTCCAGTTCGCTCATCCAACAGATCGCGCATGAAGCTGTGTCGAAAGAAAGGAAGAACCTCGTCATCGAGGTCTCTTCAGCCGCGCTTGTGCTTCACCGCGTCGATCGAGTCGATTTCGACGCTGCCGTCTTCACCAACCTCACACACGACCACCTCGACTTCCACGAGGACAGGGAGTCCTATCTTTCGGCAAAGCTTCTCCTCTTTCGGGGGTTGAAGCCGGAGGCCTGTGCAATCGTGAACGCAGACGATCCAGTTGCAGAACGAGTTCTCGCGGCCAACACGGGCCAGGCAGTCACCTATGCTATCCATAGCGATGCAGATCTGCGCGCGATCGACATTCACTACAAGCTCCGCGAGACGACGTTTACGCTCCGATCAGACGATGAAGCGGTGTCGACCAAACTGTGTTTATCTGGGGAGCATAATCTGTACAACGCCCTCGCTGCAACCGCGGTCGTGATGTCAAAGGGAGTGTCTCTTGGCGCGATCGTCGAACGCTTAGGCTCGGCGCACAACGTTGAGGGTCGCTACCAGTTCTTCCGGGCGCAAAATGG
>DQCH01000004.1 GCA_003545155.1 Candidatus Acetothermia bacterium | reverse complement strand
CTTTTTCGATTCGCCCTATGACTACCTCGGAGATCAGCTTTCCCTCCTCGTCAAACAGGAGACAGCACTTATGTTTCCTCTCTTTTAGGGTAAGGATGTCGGATGGTGTTACCTCGTTTAAGAGCGCCGTGGCGCGTCCGCCCTGCACGCGGAGGATCGTCCAGGGATCACTTCCTGGTTGAGCTGACGCGGCGTTAGAAGAGGCCTTAACCGCAGGATCGACGCGGGCGAGGAGCTCACCTACATCTGCTCGCGCTTCCTCAAGCACGGAGAGGGGGAGCTTACCACGCGACAGGTCACCTGACAGCCCGAAGTAGGAGAAGGGACGGATCGACCGGAGCACCTTGGAGATGATCCCCGCGATGATCTCCATCTCTTCCTTACCCATCCCACGCTGTGTAACCCATGGGGTGCCGAGACGGATTCCGTGGGCGTCGGCCGCGCTGTGGTCCCCAGGGATGGTGTTCTTGTTGCAGACGATCCCCACTAGATCCAGGATACGCGAAGCGATCTCCCCCATCATGGTAAATCCGGTCTTGCTCTTTAGCGTCTTTAGATCGACGAGCAACAGGTGGGTGTTCGTCCCGCCATAGGCGAGCGTGAGTCCTTCCTTATTCAGGGATTCCGCGAGGTGGACGGCGTTCTCCACAATCCGATGTTGTAGGTCCTTAAATTCCTGCGACTGTGCAATCTTCAAGGTGACAGCAATGGCGGCGAACTTGTTTACATGGGGGCCGCCCTGTTCTCCGGGAAAGATGGCGTTATCGATCTTCTCAGCGATCTCGGGGTCGGTTGAGAGGATGACCGCTCCACGTGGACCGCACATGGTCTTATGAGTGGTGAACATGACCACATGCGCGGTACCGATCGGATTTGGGTAGACACCACCGATCACCATTCCCGCGGTATGGGCAATATCAGCCAGGAAGATTGCCCCCACCTCATCGGCAATCTGGCGAAACTTGACCCAGTCCGGTTGCCAGGGATACGAGGTGAACCCGCCGATCAGCATCCTTGGTCGGTGCTTGGTCGCCAAGCGCATCATCTGGTCGTAGTCAAGCTTTCCCGTCCGCCGATCGACGGCGTAGGAGACGATGTGGTAGCGCTTGCCGGTGATGTTGAACTGTGAGCCGTGGGTGAGGTGCCCGCCCTCGGTGAGATCCATCCCCATCACTGTGTCCCCAGGTTCGACGAACGCTTCGTAGAGGGCGAGGTTCGCTGCGGCACCGGAGAGGGGCTGAACGTTGGCGTAGATCCGCTCCGCCGGGTAGTCAGTGGTGGCGAAACACTCAGCAGCCCGACGGCCGGCGAGCGACTCCACAAGGTCAGCGAATTCCGTCCCTTTGTAGAATCGCCAGTCGGCATAACGGCGATAGGAGGCGAGCTGTTGATCGAGTTTTAAAAGCTGTGAGGGGGAGCATTTGCGCATAGCGGGTCGAGGGTAACCTTCCGCGTAGATGCTGGTGAAAACAGAGCCTAAGGCCTCACGCACCGCCGGCGGGGTAAAGCTCTCAGAAGGGATGAGGATGATTTTCTCCCGCTGGCGTCGCTCCTCGGCTAAGATCAGTTTTGAGATCTGTGGGTCGATCTCAGAGATGCTCGGAAGATGAGATGAGTCGCTCATGAGGGCTCCTTTTTCCAGTCGATGGTCTCGGGATGAAGTCTACGACGAAGATCATGATCTTTCCAGCAAGCCTCAGCGAGAAGGTAGAGCCCGCCGCTCACCAGTGAATGTCCGCCGAGAAGGATGGGGATGCTTGCTGCCTTCGCCTCTCGCGTGAACTCGCGCCACAGGGAATCGTCGATCAACTCAGGGCGAAAAAGATCGCTTGCGAACCGGTCCGCCGCCGGAGGGAGGGTCCCTCCTTTCGATAACAGGGGCCGGGTATCGATGATCGCGGCGTCGGCAAGACATGAGAGCAGCTTAAAGAAACGATGGATTCCCATCTCCTGCAATGTCGCTTGAAGGAGGATTCCCTCGTGGTTGGGATAGGCACGCATCCCCCGTCCTTCGATGAGGCCGCTCGTCCGGCAGGCGACCTCCCTCTCGAAGTGGGCCCAGGTCGCTGGGTTTATCCGGCCGATCAGGTAGAGGTGTGCGCTTCTGTCAACAAGCCGTTTGATCAAAGGCGGGATTGCCGGGTGTGCCAACCGCTGTTCCTCGAGGAAGGCACGCATCGCCTCTCCGCCCTTCTTTGCCGTAGCGAGAAGGAGAAGATCGGTCGGTGTGTCAAGATCAAACTGCGAGGCCGCCTCACGGGGAAGGGCAAAGCAGGGGAAGCCTAGGTCAGAGAGGACAAATCCAAGGGAGTTGTCGATCTTTGGCAAGGCTGCCCCCAATAGGTCCTTCGCACCAGCGATGGCAGCAAAGTCGCAAGAATAGAAGTTGTTAAACAGTGCCCCACGTTTCGCTCGCTGAGCGAAACTGATGAGTCCGGCCACTTCATCAACGGTGAGGAGTCCACCACTTCCACTTCCAAAGTAAAGTAGCCCGTCGAGTCTCTCTTTGTCGATGATTTGCTTCAACGTCTTTCCGAAGTGAAAAGGCTCCTCGCTGACCAAAGAGAGGAGGCGCACTTCCGTCCGAGAAAGCCGGCAAGCAACTTCTTTATCGCAAGTGATGAAAAAGATCCGTTCCATCCCCGCGCGATGAAGCATCGTTATAAGGTCGCGGCTGGAGGCCTCCCGTCCCTGCTCAACGAGATGTTCCCCAGTGCTCTTTCCCAGAGGGGCGTGCATGATCACTGCTGCGACCTTTTTCATTTGATCTTTAACCCAGTGTTTGTTCCTTCGGTGAGGAGGTGAAGAACTTTGATTGTCCCATCCTTGCTCAACGGTTGGTTGTGACTCCCACAGCGGGGGGAGTAGATGCAGGAGGGGCAACCGTCGGTGCATGGGCAGT
>DQCH01000102.1 GCA_003545155.1 Candidatus Acetothermia bacterium | reverse complement strand
CCTCCACGGTAAAGTCGGGCTAGACCATCGGTGTTCCCGCTTCTAAGGAGGATGAACGTTACAGTAGCGATACTTGCCAGGAGCAGTAAAGCTCCAAGGAGATCGCGTGAGGAACGAAGGAGCCTTCTTAGCCATTCCCAGCCAGTGGAGCGAGAGTAGAGGATCACCCCGACAAACGGCGGGAGGAGCAGGGCCGTTTTCACTCCCCGGAACTGCGCAACCTTCACCAGGAAGGCAGGGTGGGCGAGGATAGCCCCAAGGAAAATCCCTGCGGAAAGTGAGATAGCGGAGAAAAGAAGCAAAAAACGGGCTCCGGAGCGCCATCCGGACCGAACATGCGGTAGTAGAAGAAGCCCCCCGTAGGTTGGCGCAAGCAGGGCAAGAAGGAGAGCATCGATCTGGCGTAGAATGATTCCTCTCATCCCAAGAGCGAGGGCGCCCACGTTTAAGGAAAGGAGGAGGCAGGCCAGTGGGAGGTGCCCGAAAAGGTTAAGTGAAACGAGGAGCACAAGGGCGCTTATCCCCAGGTGAAATACAATTGCAACAGGCCAATCCGGCTCGGGTGGTGGTAGGGAGAGGTTCCCCAGGTGATAGCCTCCATCTGCAATCCGCGCGGTCACCTCGTGGTAATATTTTAAGATCTCTTTTGGATCGTCTCCAGGAATGGGGGAGAGGATGAGGGCGCGGATTCCGCGCTCACGCACCGCTCGCTCCCACCGCGCGAGGATCGCGGTGCGTGATGCCCTCAAGAGTTCCTCTCGGGGGATCTCATGGCCGCGCACGACCCGATGAAAACCGGCGTTCCACAGGTTGCGTGCAAAAGAGGTTTCGGTGAACTCCCGCTGTATAAGAATGCTTCCCTGGTTAAGGAGTTCGATGAGGAGAGGGTCATCAGGTGCTAGGTTTCCCTCTTCCCACACGAACGTGAATTGGCCCTTGATCTCCACTCCCTGTGGAAAAGGGCGATCGAGGATAAGCGCGGCCTTAAGACCTTGGCGATGGATTGTGGTCGGGGATAGGCCATTCTCTTCACGCAGGGACGAGGCCCGGATTGCGACCGCTCCGATTCCGGCCTCGGCAAGTTTTAAAAGAGGGATTCCCTTTGTTTCATCGGCCCGCACCAACAGGACGAAACCCTTGTTTTTCGCTTCCCAGTGGACGCGGACGAGATCGACCCCCAGTGAAACAGCAAGGCAGACAGCTAGCATTGCTATGGCGACAATCCACAGGACCCGTTTCATCATCGTTCTATACGGTAGCGGCCAACGTCCTTTAAGGCAACGGATGCTTACTTGCTTCTCTTTTGCCAATTGCGCCTCACTCGACTAAGCTTAAGGAGTCAGTCGAATTGGTCATTTCCGGATAAGGGAAGGTTCTAGGGAGAGAGGGTAGAAGCGTAACTAAGGAGGAAACGTGAGCAGAGCGAGTGTGATCTTGTGTGGAGTCCTTTTGATCTTGAATGTCATTGTTGGATTTGCCTATGACCGAGAGGCATTCCTCTTTCTGGACGAGATCGAAATCGGGATGAGGGGGATCGGGAAGACGATCGTCTCTTCTAATACGATCAGTGAATTTGCGGTAGAGGTCCTCGGAGTGATCGATGAACCCAAAACCCACTCCGACTTCATCGTCGTTCGGGTGAGCGGAGAGGCGATCGGCCGCTCAGGTGGGATTTCCCAAGGGATGAGCGGAAGCCCTGTCTATATCGATGGAAAGCTGATCGGTGCCTTGAGTCGCGCTGCCTCCTGGTCAAAGGAGATCACTCCTATCGGCTTGGTCACCCCGATTGAAGATATGCTCGGCATCATTGAGTCCATAACGGGTGATGTCCTCTCCTTGTGTCCGCGGGAAGAGGCACTTCTAGCAGAGGTGCAGCTGGTGAAGCTCGATCGGCCACCCCCCACCGATCTCTTAAAAGGATCTCCTGACACTATCTTCGCCTACCCGGTCGCATCGCCCCTTTTGGTCACTGGTCTCTCCGGGCGGGCCTTAAAGATCCTGATGGACGGTGTCGACTCAGTGACGCCCCCTGAGGGTCTCTTGGTGGAGTTTCTCCCATTGGGGATTCACCCTGTCGTACGCGGGCTCTCCTCATTTGGTCTGACCCTCAATCCTGTTTCAGGGGGGGAGAGTGGCAGCTTTCCCGGTGCAAATGCTCTAGAACCGGGCAGTGCGATCGGAGTCGCCCTGGCGAGTGGCGATGTCACAATCGGCGCGTTAGGGACACTCACCTACCGCGAGGGGGATGCGATCATCGGCTTTGGCCATCCCTTTCTCTTAAACGGTGAAGCCGCCTTCCCCCTGACCAGTGCGTATATCTATGACACCATGAAGGCCTACGATGCCTCGTTCAAACTGGGAACCCTCGGTGAGTCACTGGGAGCCATCCTCGAGGATCGTATCCCAGGGATCGGCGGGTTGATCGACCGGTCGGTGGACTTGGTTACCCTGTCGCTCGACGTCTTCGAGCGTGATGCTGGACGTAGTGAAGACTTTCAGATCGAACTTGTTGATGAACCGCGCATAATGCCTGTACTCCTTCTGGCAAGCGGGTTTGAAGCGATCGATGCGGCTCTCGGTCGGATCGGTCAGGGAACGGTAGAGGTCACCTATCAGATTTTTGGGGATGGGATGTCAACTCCGCTTGAGCGGCGCGACGTCTTCTTGAGTACGAGAGATATCGCCATCTACCCGCCCTGGCAGTTGGCGAGCATCGTCTCCTTCCTTCAGTACAACGACTTTCAGGATCCTAAGATAAGTAACATCACCGCTTCGATGCAATTCGCACAAAAGCTAAACGCGATGCACATCAATCACCTGGAACTTGACCAAATTATCTATGAACCTGGAGACACCATTCACTACCAGGTTGAGCTACAAATCTACCACGGGGAGAAGCGGATTGAAGAGGGTGAAATCCAGATTCCCATTGATCTTATAGCTGACTACATCGTTGTACGTGCCTACGGGGGACCACGTTACTTGGAGGCAGGTGAGACGCCTATTGAGTTCGAGGATCTGAGCGAACTGATCGAGGCGGTCGAGGATCTACCAAGCTACGATACTCTCACTGTTGAACTGTTTGCTCCTGATCCCTTCTCGCCCTACATCGAGGCGCTGCAAGGGGTGGAGGAAGTGGAGACCGAGCTCACCGGCTATTTCCTCTATGATGAACGAGAAGTGAACGCCTTTCTCTTACTGCCAGAATAGGATGTTCTCCACTGCAAAGATCGCGAAGCTCGTTGGTGGGAAACTCCTGCGGGGGACAGGGGAGACGCCGCGCCGGGTGATCCATGACTCGCGGCTGGTTCAGGAAGGAGACCTGTTCATTGCCTTTAAAGGCGAGCGGACGGATGGCCATGCGTTTCTAGAAGAAGCGTTTGCCCGGGGAGCGTGTGGGGCGATCGTTTCAGCTCCCACGGCGATTCCAAAGAGCGGGCGTAACGTGATTTGGGTCGAGGAGTCTCTCCGGGCACTGTGGACCCTCGCCGCTGCGTGGCGCAAGCACCTCCAAGCAACCTTCATTGGGGTCACTGGAACGTGCGGAAAGACGACCACTAAAATGCTCCTTGCCCACCTTCTTGCGGGGGAGCTAGAGGTTTTTGCCGCACCGGAGAGCTACAATACCGAAATCGGTGTGCCGCTTGCCCTGTTGGCCATGTCGCCTTCCGCCCAGGTGGGGGTATTCGAGTTGGGGGCAAGCAAGCCCGAGGAGATCGCACCACTCGCTGCCCTCCTTGTCCCACAAGTGGCCATCCTTACCCTGGTTGGGCGAGGACACCTGGCTGGTTTTGAGAATCTTGAGGCTGTTGCGAAGGAGAAATGGACCCTCATTCGCTTGCTTCCTCCCGATGGTACGGCGATTGTCAATATCGACTGCCCTGAGCTTGCCCGGCTTGCGCGAGGGTGGAAAGGAGATCTTCTCTCCTTCGGGCTTAAAAGGGGAAAGCTACGCGGAACGATCACCGAAGCCTCGCTGGGCATCCGCGTCGAGGTTGAGAAACCGCCACTTCGGCTTGCATCTTCCCTCCTTGGGAGGCACAACGCGACCAATTTGCTGGCCGCGGCTGCCTGCGCGCTTCACCTCGATATTTCTCCAGGAGCGATCGAGCGGCAGGTAGCGACGTTTAAGCCCATTTCTCACAGGTTAACCCCTCTTCCCGCCTCGTTCGGCCATCTCATCGATGACACCTATAATGCCAACCCTGACTCAATGGAGGCGGCTCTGCGCACCCTGGCCGAGCTTGAATTGCCGGTAAGTCGGCGATCGTTCGTCTTTGGCGACATGCTCGAATTGGGCGAAGCCGCGGCGCGCTTCCACCGTGAGATCCTCAGGCTCGCGCTTGGCCTTGGAATCTCCCCGATCTTCCCAGTGGGAGAG
>DQCH01000009.1:1418-4091 GCA_003545155.1 Candidatus Acetothermia bacterium | reverse complement strand
GGAGTTAAGATCACTGACGATGCCCTTTACCAAGCCGCTCGCCTTTCCGATCGTTACGTCACCGACCAGTTCCTCCCGGACAAGGCGATTGACCTGATCGACGAAACTGCGGCCAGGATCAAACTCCAGAGCTCCCTTCTCCCAGATGATCTCCGTGAGCTGATGGTGCAGATGGATGGTCTTGACGAGCAGGAACGCCAAGCGGTCGCTGCGCAGGAGTACGAGGCCGCGGCGCGACTGCGCGATCGTAAGGAGGAATTGGCCCGTGATATTGAACAGTTGAGCAATAGCTCCTCTAAGGCGAGTGATCTGCAGGCGACTGGGAAAGATATCGCACGGGTGGTCTCCATGTGGACCGGTGTCCCCATTGGGCACGTTCAGGAGGAAGAGACGGCCCGACTGGTGAACATGGAAGATAAGATCCATGGACGTTTGATCGGGCAGGCCGATGCTGTGAAGGCGGTTTCTCGCTCGATCCGCCGCGCCTACGCGGGGGTAAAAAACCCGCGGCGTCCAGTGGGAGTGTTCATGTTCCTCGGCCCAACTGGGGTGGGGAAGACTGAGCTTTCCAAGACCCTGGCCGAGTTCCTGTTCGGTGATGAGGACGCGCTGATCCGCGTTGACATGTCCGAGTACATGGAGCGCTTCTCTGTCTCACGCCTCACCGGTGCTCCTCCAGGTTATGTCGGCTACGACGAGGCCGGTGAACTGACCGAAAAGGTCAGGCGCCGTCCCTATTCAGTGATTCTGTTCGATGAGATTGAGAAGGCACACCGCGATGTGTTCAACATCCTGTTACAGGTGATGGAGGACGGTATCCTCACCGATTCGCAAGGAAGACGCGTTGACTTCTGCAACAGCGTCCTCATCATGACCTCCAACGTGGGGAGCGAGTTGATCACCGATCGCGGCACCCTTGGATTCAGCGACCAGGAGGTTGATTCTGAGGAGTCCTATCAGGAGATGAAGGGTCGAGTAATGGGGCAGGTGCGCAAGGTTTTCCGGCCAGAGTTTCTGAATCGTCTCGACGACGTCATTGTTTTCCATCAGCTCTCCCGGGAGCAGGTGCGGCAGGTTGCGGAATTGATGCTCGGTGAGCTCAAAGGGCGCCTGCGCGAGGAGCATGCGATCACTTTTACCCTGGACGAGTCGGCAAGCGAGCTTCTGATCGAGAAGGGGTACGACCCCAAGTATGGGGCTCGGCCTATGCGCCGCACTATTGAGCGACTAATTGAGAACCCGATATCGGAGCTTATTCTGCAAGGGACCTTCGAGCACGGCTCCGCCGTCGTCGCCTCGGCGAACGGAGAGGAGATACAGTTTAACAGAGGCGATTGAGGTGCCTTTCCGCTGTGGCCACTGTGGCTATCAGTCGATAAAGTGGCTCGGTCGCTGTCCGAATTGCGGCGAGTGGGACACGTTTGTGGAGGAAGGAAAAGAAGCGAAGGAAGCTACCGCCTCCTCCTGGATCGGCGAGGATCTTAAGCCGATCAGTGCGATAGATCTCACAGAGGTAAAGCGTTTGACCTGCGGGATCGGAGAGATCGACCGCCTGTTAGGGGGTGGGCTGATCCCTGGTGGCGTGGTCCTGTTCGGCGGCGAGCCGGGTATCGGGAAGTCGACCCTCCTTTTACAATTGTCCCAATCCCTGGCCGAGCAGTATGGAAACGTCCTTTACGTCTCCGGGGAGGAGTCAGCGGCGCAGATCAAGCTGCGGGCGAGCCGACTCGGTGTAGAAAACGACCACCTGTATGTGCTCTCTGAGCAATCCCTCGTTCGTATTGTGAAAGCGGTGGAGCGGATCGATCCCTGCATACTGATCGTCGACTCGATCCAGACAACTCTCTCCGATAATGCTCCTGGTGAGCCGGGGAGCCTGCGACAATTGCGCGAGACAAGTGTTGAACTGATTCGGCTGACTAAGGCACGGAAGATGGCGACCTTCCTTGTGGGGCACATCACAAAAGGGGGTTCCTTTGCGGGTCCAAAAACGATCGAGCACCTAGTCGACGTGGCAATCTACCTCGAAGGGAGCCGAGGAGAAGACGTACGGATCATGCGCTCGGTGAAGAACCGTTTTGGGGCGACGAATGAGGTCGCCGTCTTTCAGATGCTTAAAAGCGGGTTGAAGGAGATTACTAACCCATCGCGTTTCTTCCTTGAGGAGCACAAGGTGGAGCCTCGCGCCGGAACGGTCGTTGTACCAATCGTCGAGGGAACACGGCCGATTTTGGTCGAACTGCAAGCCCTCGTCTCCCCTACTGGCGGCTACGGAGTTCCGCAACGCCGTTGCAGTGGGCTAGATTACAATCGTGTCCTTCTACTGCTCGCTGTAATCGAGCGGAGGCTGGGGGTTCACACCGGTGGAGCCGATGTCTACTTAAGCCTTGCCGGTGGGCTAGAAACGCGAGAGCGGGCAGTCGATCTTGGGGTAATCGCTGCGATCGTATCCAGTTTGCGCGATCGCCCACTCCCTGCTCAAACTGTCCTCGTGGGTGAGGTCGGTCTCTCAGGCGAGGTCCGCGGGGTGAAAAAGCTACACGAACGGATAACTGAGACTGGGAAGCTTGGGTATGAACGGATAATCGTCCCTGCGAAGGTCAAACTCTCCTCACGGGCAAAGATCGAGGTCATCCCCGTCGAGACGATCGAAGAAGCGATGGACGCGCTCGC
>DQCH01000009.1:507-1386 GCA_003545155.1 Candidatus Acetothermia bacterium | reverse complement strand
AAGATTGAATGATCGGGAGATTAAGGTAAAAACAGTTAAATCACTCAATCATTAAGTCACTCAATCGCTAAATCGATCTTAAGGAGGAGCAATGAGCGTTAGCAGACTGGAGAAATTGGAAAAAGGGGCCTCTGCGCTTAGAGCGAGACTCCCTGAGATCCCAATGATCGCCCTCGTCCTTGGCTCGGGCCTCTCCGGGGCGGTTGGCTCCTTCGGTGAGGGAGTACGCATTCCTTGGGAAGAGATCCCCGGGTTTCCGCTTCCCACGGTGGCCGGGCACGCTGGGGAATTCTGGGCGGGAAAGGTTCACGGTAAGCCCGTTCTCGTCCAGTATGGTCGCATCCATACCTACGAGGGTTACTCCCTTGACGAAGTAACCTTCGCTACTCGCTTGTTTGCCCTTCTTGGAATAAAGGTGCTTATCGTCACTAATGCCTCCGGTGCGATCAACCACGATCTAGCTGCCGGTGACCTTGTTTTGATCCGTGATCATATCAACATGCTGGGAGAAAATCCGCTTAGCGGTCCTAACCTGAAGCGGTTCGGGCCCCGCTTCCCTGATATGTCCGCCGCCTATAGTGCACGCCTGCGCACGCTTACCAAGGAGGTGGCCACCGAGGAGGGAATCGATCTCAAGGAGGGGGTTTACCTGGCGACGCGCGGTCCCTCTTATGAGACCCCGGCCGAGATCAGGGCCTTTCGTGCCCTGGGAGCGGATCTTGTAGGGATGTCAACCGTCCCTGAGGTGATCGTTGCCGTTCACGCTGGGCTCGAGGTGCTGGGGATCTCCTGTGCTACTAACCTCGCCGCCGGGGTGGACCCTGAAGCGCGCCTCTCTCACCAGGAAGTGATCGAGACCACCCGCCGGGTGGGAGAGGA
>DQCH01000009.1:0-445 GCA_003545155.1 Candidatus Acetothermia bacterium | reverse complement strand
TCTTTGAGTTCAAGAAACTAATCTACCGTTGAGAGCTGTCTGGTTCCTGGACTCCTGGCTTTCTAAGAGCGTTCGGATCGGTTTAGCTCCATGCAGTTCTTGGTTGATGTAATTTTTTGAGTAGAATGCAGCGAACACTTAAGCGTGTACACCAGTCTTTTCTCATCGAAAGATGAGCATGAGCGCGTGAGTCGTTAAGTCAATATACCCGGTTTGGAGAAGGAGCGAAAGAGCTCGGCCTTCTTCTCCTGCACAAGCTTGGCATACTCCGTGTCACTGTGTTCCCGCTCTACTTCCCTCAGGTAGCCCATCGTTACGCCTTTCTTGAGGAACTGCTCATGGTTGAGCAGGCTCTGGAACTTCTCAAATGGCGTCAGGTAGGTTTCGTACTTCTTCTTGATCTTCCCTTTCTCATCCACCGTTTCCGTGGCGAACCCACATGGAC
>DQCH01000012.1 GCA_003545155.1 Candidatus Acetothermia bacterium | reverse complement strand
GGGCTGGCAGCCGCCTTCGGCTCCGGCGCGATGACCAACTCCATCGCCGAGCTCGAGCACGCCGGCTGCATCATTGTCACCGGGTCCAACACCACCGAGACCCATCCGGTCATCGCCAACCTGATCAAACGCGCCGTCCGCTACAACGGTGCGAAGCTGATTGTAGTCGACCCGCGGCGTATCGACCTGATCAAATACGCCACCCTGTGGCTACGCCAGAAGAACGGCACAGATGTAGCGTGGATGAACGGGATGATGAACGTGATCCTGAACGAGGGGTTAGAGGACGAGGCGTTTATCAAAGAGCGGACCGAGAACTTCGACGATTTTAAGAAGGCCATCGGGGCCTACACTCCGGAGAAGGTGGAAGAGATCACGACGATTCCGGCGGAGAAACTGAGAGAGGCGGCGAGGATCTACGCAACGGCCGAGTCCTCCTCGATCGTCTATTCGATGGGGATCACGCAACACACTACTGGAACCGACAATGTCCTCTCTACAGCGAATCTCGCCATGCTCACCGGAAACATAGGTAAACCGTCCACCGGAGTTAACCCGCTTCGCGGGCAGAACAACGTGCAGGGAGCCTGCGACGTCGGCGCGCTGTCGAACGTCTATCCAGGCTATCAGAAGGTGACCGATCCTGCCGCACAGGGAAAGTTCGAGAAGGCGTGGGGGGTTAAGCTCTCTCCCAAAATCGGTCTAACCGTTGTCGAAATAATGAACGCAGCCGCTGAGGGAAAGGTCAAGGGATTAATCATCATGGGTGAAAACCCGATGGTCTCAGACCCGAACTTGAACCACGTGGAGGAGGCGTTGAAGAGTCTCGACTTCCTGGTGGTGAGCGACATCTTCTTAAGCGACACGGCGAAGCTTGCCGATGTAGTCCTCCCGGCGGCCTCGTTCGCCGAGACCGAAGGGACGTTCACCAACACCGAACGCCGTGTGCTTCTTCTGCGAAAGGTCCTTGATGCTCCCGGGGAGGCTATCACGGACTGGCAGATCATCTGCAAGCTGGCGGAAGCGCTCGGATATCCCATGCACTACGAGAACGCCACGCAGATCATGGACGAGATCGCGTCCCTGACCCCGATTTACGGTGGAATTCACCATGCGCGCCTGGTTCCGGACGGACTACAGTGGCCCTGTCCGAACGACGATCATACGGGAACTGTCTACCTGCACAAGGGAAAGTTCAGCCGTGGATTGGGACGGTTTCACCCGGTGGACTTCATCCCACCGGCGGAACTCCCCGACGATGAGTACCCGTTTATCCTTTCCACCGGACGGATCCTGTTTCACTACCATACAGGGACGATGAGCCGCCGGGCCGAGGCGCTGAACGCCTTCGTCAATGAGGGGTACGCGGAGATCCATCCCAACGACGCTGCTCGCTTGAGCCTCGAAGATGGCGGGATGGTGCACGTGCGTACGCGGCGCGGCGAGATCGAAACGAAGGTAGAAGTTACAGAACGAGTGGCGGAAGGTTCAGTATTCGTACCGTTTCACTTCGCTGAGGCAGCAGCAAACAGGCTGACCAACGATGCCCTGGATCCGAAGGCAAAAATCCCAGAGCTCAAGGTTGCCGCCTGTCAGATCGAAAAACCTTAACCACAAGAAACCTATAAGGAGGATTTACTAATGGATATTGGTTGCAAGACTCCGGCGACGATCGCCGATACGTTGACGCGGACGGTGTGTGTGCAGAAGGTGCAGGCGAGCGTGTTGCGTCTCTCGATTCTCGGTCTTTTTGCTGGGGTATACATCGGCTTCGGAGCTCAGCTTGCGATTATGGTCACCCATGACATGGCAAGCTTTCTCGGTGTGGGGATGGCCAAGCTGATCGCTGGTGCGGTGTTCAGCGTCGGCCTGATACTCGTTGTGATCGCCGGTGCCGAGCTATTCACGGGGAACAACCTGATCTTCCTGTCGGTTCTCGACCGCCAGGTTAGCGTAGGAAGGCTTGCACGAAACTGGACGATCGTCTACTTCGCAAACCTGGCTGGCTCGCTTCTCCTCGTCCTCCTCATGTACTGGAGTGGCCTGTGGAAGGTAGATGGAGCCCTTGTGGGCGCAAAGGCGCTAGCGATTGCCAATGCCAAGGTGAACCTTTCCTGGCTTGAGGCGTTCTCCCGCGGCATACTGTGTAACTGGCTCGTTTGCCTGGCAGTGTGGATGGCCGTCTCTGCCGCTACAGTGGTAGGGAAGATCTGGGCGATCTTCTTCCCGATCATGGCCTTCGTTGCCAGCGGGTTCGAGCATAGTGTTGCCAATATGTTCTTCATCCCGATGGGCCTCGCTATGAAGGGACAGGCAGCCGTTGTCTCTGCAGCCGGCTTGACGAACGCGCTCTCCAACCTCTCCATCGGAGGGATGATCGTCAAGAATCTCATCCCAGTAACAATCGGGAACATCATCGGTGGTGCATTCTTTGTCTCAACGTTGTACTGGGTCGTCTACATCCGCAAGCAGCGCATAGATGAAGCGGTCCCAAGAGAATAGGGCGCGAGAACCGTGCCCCTTCACCATCTCAAATCAGTGAGTCATCGATGGGAATGACAGGGAAGCTAACCATTACAAGGATCAAGTCAGGGAGGATCGAAGAAACAGAGGATACCCTGGCCATGGAGAGGGAAATCTCCCTCGACCTACACGGAAGGAGGATCCTTTGTTCTACCTGTAGCCCGACAGACTTTCGGGAACTCGTCTACGGGTTCCTTCGCTCCGAGGGGTTCATTGAGGCCAAGGATCATGTCACCTCGCTCAGGTCAGCAGGGAACGAGTTCCTGGTTGAGCTAAGCGGGGAGGCTCGCCCTCCCGTGGATCGTCTTCCAGCGCGTGTAGAGAGTGGCTTCACCATCCCCATAACGGTGCTCCTTGCGGCAGCGAGGGAGTGCCGCGATCGAGGGATCATCTTTCGCAAGACAGGGGGAACGCACACAGCGGCGATCGGGGCTGACTCAGGGCTGATCACCCTGTTCGAGGATGTCAGCCGTGCCCATGCATTGGAGAAGGCTGTTGGCGACGCACTGCTACGTGGGTTGAACCTGGACGACAAGTTCATCTTCCTCTCCTCACGCCTTTCGAAAGTTATGGTAGAAAAGATTGCCCGCTGTGGCATCCCCATCGTAGGGGCGGTATCTGCCCCCACCAAGCAGGCGGTTGAGTCGGCGGAGAAACTGGGAATCTGCGTGTGTGGATTCATCCGCGATGAGCGGGTGAATGTCTACTCTCAGCAATGGAGGGTGAGGATAGGATGAGTGAGCGAGCGACGCTTATCATCCTTGCCGGTGGCGAGTCAAAGCGAATGGGATGCCCGAAGCACCTTCTTCCAACTGCACCAGGCATGACATTGATCGAGCATCTCCACAAGCACCTCTCTTCACTTTTCACCGAGACTCTCGTCGTAGGGAATGACCCTGGTCTGCAACGCATGGGGGTACGGACCGTCAAGGACCTATACCCGCTACGTTGTCCGCTTGTGGGAATCTACAGTGGCCTCCTTGCGGCCAACACCGATCTGTGTTTCGTCCTCGCCTGTGATATGCCGTTTGTAAAGCCCGGTTTGATCCAGGCGTTACTCACCCGCACCTCAGGGAACGATGTCACGGTTCCGGTTGCGGAGGGATATCACGAGCCTCTCTGTGCAGCCTATCGACAGAGTGCGATCCCAACCATCAAGGAGGCACTCAATCAGGGCACATTGAAGGTAACGGGAATCTACGAGTACTTGCGTGTGCGGGAGGTAAGCGAACGCATCGTCCGCCAGATTGACCCCGAGCTCTCCTCGTTTGTCAACCTGAACACACCGCGGGAGCTTGCACTGTTAGAGCGGCTCTGACTGAGGATCATCCTTGATTCTTTGCTCGTTGTTTGCCTTGTCGATTCTCTTCTGAACGTGGAGCCCTCCGGAAAGCAAAGCCTCCTCGTTCGAGAAAGTCTGCACAAACAAGATCCGTATGTTTTTGGGGGGTCTATCATTGGATTTTGTACGGTGACAGGGTAGCTCCAGCTACTCTCAATTTGACCCTCCTGTCGCCGCTGTTGCGTCTGGATAACCAAGTATCCCCGCAGCGTCGAGGTAGTCAAGAATCCCTTTTAAGATACCACAAGCAACCTGGTCCTGATACGCAGGGTCAAGTAGCTTAGCTCGCTCTTCGGGGCAGGTGAGAAAGCCCACCTCAACCGACACAGCAGGTAGCTTTGTGTGATGCAGGTAAAGCTCTTGCGATCGAACGCCTCGATCACGGGCTTCGGTGGCAGCGGCGAGGGCGTTCTGCACGGACTCCGCCAAGAGCCAACTTGGATCGTCCGGCTCACGGGTGTCATCCACCCATGTCTCTGTTCCGTGTACCTCGGGGTCGTCAAACGCGTTGGTATGAACCGAAAGGTAGAGGGCTGCTTTGACCTCTTCTGCCAGGTGGATGCGATCGAGTTTGTCGACCGTAACGTCCGCCGTGCGTGTTAGGATGGGATTGAGCCCAGGTTCTACCTCGGCTAGCGCCTTCATACGCTTGACTATCGCTAGATTCACGTCCTTTTCCAAAACGTCGCCAACCACTGCCCCAGGGTCACGCCCGCCATGCCCAGGATCAAGAACGATGGCGATAACTGGGCCTTTCGGCTCCGCTACCACAGGCGGCACAACAGGCAAGGGCTTCTTAAAGACACCGGCAACGAGAAGGGAGATGAGAACCACTGCAACGATGAGCAAGAGCACACCGATCTTCTTCATAATGCTAGCCTAGCCGATAATTAGGCAACAAGCGCGACTCCCTGTCCGATCCCAGGCGTCCATCCGCCAAGCTCCCAACATCGACATCTGTCCTCTGCAATCCAGGTAACTAACGCGCTGAGATCCAGGAACCTGTGGGGCGGGGTGGCTCAAGACTAACTTTGAAGTGAAGTGCTATAATAAATCGCTGCATTTTTAGGAGGCGACCCTCATGCTACACACGGTGTATGGTTCCACATCTGTAAGAAAACCATCAAGAGGATACACGAGCTGGCGAAGGCTATCGCTCATCGTGCTCGTTCTGGCCATTGGGTCCTTCGGAGTCGCAAGGGCCGACGAGAGCCCGACTCTGTTCATCCTAGAAGGGGTTTTCCAGCAGGAGACCGATTACACCTACTCCGTCATGGTCAGCACGCAGGATAGCCGGACACTCAATGTCACGATACCAACCGTGCAAAGTTTGGACCAACCGCTTCATGTCCAGATTGCTCAATCCGAGGTATTCACAGGAGAGCCTGCGTTTGATGATCGTTGGGAGGAGACGGACCTCTCCGGGAACATCTGGACTACGCTGATTTGGTATCACCCCCCGGATAAGCTCGTGGCAAAGCGCGAGGTAAGAATCGTGGAAGAGACTCGATACGGACCGATCTATACCTCTGCCCCTTTCCCTGTCGAGTCGATCGATCTCCCCTGGGAGGCGTTTAACTCCCTATGGTCGTCAACCCCACAGATTCAAAGCACAAACTCCGAAATCAGGGAGCTTGCCCTTTCGTTGGTTCAGGGGTGCCGGCTTGAGCTTGAAGCTGTGGTGCGAATACTGAACTGGGTGCGCGTGAACGTGCGTTACACATGCTCACGGGATTTGTGCTCCCCTGTTCCGAAGGCGGACGCTCTGTTCACGCTACAGAACAAGAAGGGAAACTGCCTCAACTTTGCCAATCTCACCGTGGCACTCCTCCGAGCAGCGGGAATCCCGGCACAGAGAGTCTTCGGATTTGTAGCAGACAGGAAAGACTCACAGGCGGGTCACTGCTGGATGGCGGTCTACTTCCCAGATCTTGGGTGGGTGGAGTTCGAGACGGGAAACTGGATGCCAACAAGAAGAGAAGTCCCTATCACCTTTCTCACCCCCCGGCACATCACGATCTACCAAGGGGAGACAAAGGGCATAACCAGAGGGGATTTCACAGAATTACACGAAGCCCAGTTTACTATAACGGCCCACCCGGTAGAGAGAACCTCGGTCTTGGTGAACGTGCAACCGGGCCAGGCTATCCATTGGGTATGCACGTTGCAAAACCCTAGATGGGAAAAGAAAACATTTAGTATCCGACTTGATGACGTCCCCGGTGGCTGGTACGCTTCTTTAAGCGAAACCACAGTGACGATCGACCCGGACGGTCCAGGTAATGGCCCAGGTAATTCGTGGGACTTCCTACTCACCGTAATCTCCCCATCTGGCGCTCTCATAGGGGAG
>DQCH01000139.1:8125-9525 GCA_003545155.1 Candidatus Acetothermia bacterium | reverse complement strand
GAGAAGGTCATAAACGCGTTGTTGAGCGAGCAGCCACACGCCATCAAGGCTCGATTAAGTCCCTCTGCTTGCTCAGCCACCGTCTCCACCGGCTCCTCAGACATTAACCCCGCGATCGGAAGCGGTATCGAGGCCTCCACTTTGTCGTTCTTTACCAGGCATACGCCACCGCCCATCTCGGCGACGCAGTTTCCCGCCTTGGCCATCGCCTCATGGTCTGTTCCCATGATGAGGAGGTTGTGAGAGTCGTGCGCCACCGTGCTTGCCAGGGCGCAGCGGGCCTTGAGTCCAAACCCCCTTACAAACCCGTGGCTTATCCTTCCGCTTCCGCGGTGCCGCTCCACCACGGAAACAAACGCGACATCGTGGGCCAAATCAGGACATACTCTCCCTTTCTTCACTGGAAGTTCAGTAAGAACAGCGCGGTTTACGACCTGGTTTTCGATAACCTCCATCACCCGTGCTCGAAGGACGCCTTCTTTAACCGGTGCGGTAACCGCAAAGTCGCTAGACTTAAGCGCCCGAGCCAGCCGGACGCTTCCCCTCGCTTCCTTGGGATAGGGGTAGAGAGCAATATCGACTACCAGCTCTCCGCCTTGCGCAACCACCTCCCCTGCGGCAAAGACGACGTCGATAGTGAATCGTTCAAGGTCACTTAAGACGAGGATATCGGCATAGCGGCCAGGAGCGATGCACCCGAGGTCATCGGCTACGCCAAAGTGCTCTGCCGTGTTTAAAGTTGCCATCTGGATGGCGGTGAGCGGGGCAATGCCTTCGCGAATCGCCAATCGGACAACGTCATCCATATGGCCGTCTGAAAGGAGCGTTCCAGGGTGACGGTCATCCGTGCATAACAAAACGTGCCTCGGATCGACTCCCTGTTCAGTAATAGCAGGGAGTTGAGCGGCAACGTCATGCCAGGCCGAACCTTGGCGAAGCATCGCGTACATCCCCTGCCTGACCCGTGCGATCGTGTCCTCCTGACGCGTCCCTTCGTGGTCATCGCTCGGTCCAGCGGCGGCGTAGGCGTGGAAGAGCGGACCAAGATCGGGGGAGGCGTAGTGGCCACCGACAACTTTTCCCGCTTTTAGTGTCTCCGCAATCTCGGCATGCAAGGTTTCATCCCCAGCGGCAACGCCAGGGTAGTTCATCACCTCTCCCAGGCCGATCACCCCGGGCCAAGTCATGGCTTCTGCAACCTCGTTTGGCCCGATGCTCGCGCCAGCCGTTTCGAGGCCCGGTGCCGACGGAACACATGATGGGACCTGAACATAGATTTGCATGGGAGTGGTTGTTGCTTCCTGTGCCATTAGTCTGACACCCTCAAGTCCAAGAACGTTAGCGATCTCGTGCGGGTCGATGAACGCTCCGGTCGTTCCATGGGGAAGGACAGCGCGGGC